>CAZMKW010000009.1:0-13723 GCA_964567205.1 uncultured Candidatus Saccharibacteria bacterium
GATTATCCGCGCAACTGGCAATGCAATTATTGCGCGTTTAAGGACATTTGTAAAATGGCGAACGGAGATGAACTAAACTGGGAAGATTTTAAAAAGAAAATAGAAGTCGCATAAATAAAAACACCTCAGACCGGTCTGAGGTGTTTTTATTGTTTGGCTAATTATTGGGTGATTTTTTCTGATACCAGAAAGGTGTTATCTGTCATGATGTAAAGCTTGCCGTCTTGCCGGTTAAAATATATATCAGGGTTTTTGATGTCGATTTTTTTATCAGAAGAAACAGTAATTGTTGTCGGCAAGGTCACAGCATTAATATTTCCGCGGTAATCAATTTCGGAAATTATAATTTTATCTCCTACGGTGAAAATTATATAATCACTGTTCAGCCATTGGCAGTCGTTTATACTTGTGCCCAGAAATATTTCATTATATTCTGGTAATTTCTCTGTTTGTAAAAAAGAGCGTAAATATATTTTACTCTCATTATAGAAAATAAGATTTTTATTATCTGGAGATACAGAAATTTTATAACTACTTATGGGTGGGGTAATTTTATCCAGTGTTTTTGCGCTTTGGTTTAGTAAGAAGAAGGAATCATCGGCCCGCAAAAAAGTTTTCCCGGAGAGCGACAGTATAGAGTAGTCTTTTATGGAATTGACAGTAGTTTTTTCATCGGTTATCTGTTCTATGAGTTTTCCGGAAAGGTCAGAATTATATAGCAATTCATCGGTTGATAGCCACAAAATATTCCCTCCGGAAATATTATATGCCAACGTATCGTTTAAAACGGGCAGAACTTTGCCGCTTTTTGCGGAATAAAGGGTGTTGTTTTTTATAAAAAATAATTCCTGTGAATTTTGAGGATTGAAAGAGACTTGCTGAGCGTTTTTATCTAAATAAGATAATGGGGTGGCTACGGGTTCTGAAAGAGTGTTATCAAAAAGGTAGTAAGAAATAATATTTTTATTCTCTACTATTATTACGGCTCTGTTTGAGTCTTCAGACCACTTTATATCTGATATTTTTCCTGTTTGTGGTATGGGAAGAGTTTTATTCTGTTCGATTGCGCCAAAGGAAAAATAATTGATAGTTATATTTTTTGCCCCAACGGTTGCGGTGATAAAATTTTGATTATTTGGAGTTACTGAAAAATAATCAACCTTGTCAGCAAGTTCTCCGAAGGTTATCAGTTTCTTAAATAGAAGCACGTTTTCTAATTTTGTAACCTGGTTTTTTTGAACAGGAATAGTTTTAAAATAATCATAATAACCGTCTTTTTCTGCTAAAACGGTATGTGGTCCGGGCAGTAAGCTTTGTATAAAAACAGAACTCGAAAAGATATTGGGTTTTCCTGAGATTTTAGAGTCTATAAGAACCTGTCTTGCAGCTGGAGATGTCCTAACATAAATACCTCCGGTGGCCGTGATTCTCATATTGGCAAAATCAAATCGGTCTCCCATAGAGTAAAGCACCAAAATTGGGGCTACAATAAAAAAGCACCCTATGCAAATCAACAATATTATCAGTCGAGTTTTTTTATTCATGATTAAAGTATATTATCACAAAGCAGTTATTTTTTCCACATTTTTAGAGCACCCTTAGGCAGGCTCAGGGCAAGCTTTACAAGATTAGTTTTATAGAATAATATGAAAGATAATTATGTTAGATAAATTTATTATAAACGGTGGAAAATCGCTGGCGGGCGAAATAGAGGTAAGAGGTTCAAAAAACGCAGCGGGTCCGGCGCTGTCGGCAGTTTTGCTTACAAAAGAAGAGTGTATCGTGGGCAACGTTCCTTTTATAGAGGATATTTTAAATATTTTAGAGATATTGAAAAGTATGGGCGTTAGCGTGGAAAAAATTGACGAAAAAACCGTAAAAATAAAAGCCGAAAACGTTGAACCGGAAAAAATGGATTTTGAAAAAGTTTCTAAGACAAGAATCTCTGTATTACTTTTTGGCGCACTTGTTGGCAGAACTCAGTTTCACGGGTGCTCTAAAAAATTTAGAATGCCACCTCCGGGCGGAGATAGAATAGGGTTAAGGCCCATAAGCGTGCAGTTAAATGCTTTAGAAAAACTTGGCGCAAAAATTGAAAAACAGGACGATGCTTACGAAGTTAATTGCGGAAAACTTAAAGGAAAAGAAATCGTTTTGGAAGAATTTTCCGTAACAGCTACGGAAGCCGCGATGCTATCGGCTGTTTTGGCCGAAGGCCAAACTGTTATAAAGGGAGCCGCAGCAGAACCCCACGTCCAGGACTTAGGAGAAATGCTTTTAAAAATGGGAGCGAAAGTTGAGGGACTTGGCACACATACCATTAAAATAGACGGCGTTGAAAAATTGCACGGATGTAGTCATAACGTGATTCCAGATCCCATAGAAGCGGGAACTTTCATCGTTATTGGAGCTCTGGTTCCCGGAAAAATTAAGGTGACTGGTATCGACTTATCGCACTTGGATTTGTTTCTGGCAAAGCTTGAGGAAATGGGGGTTGTTATAGAAAGGGGGGCAGACCATGTAACAGTCTCTTGTTGTGACAGTCTTAAGGCAGTTAAAGTTCAGGCACTTCCGTATCCGGGATTTCCAACTGACTTATTGCCCATAATAATTCCTCTTTTAATATCAGCAGAAGGTAAAAGTTTGGTACACGATCCTCTTTATGAGAATAGATTTAATTACGTCCAGGAGTTAAGGAAAATGGGGGCTGATATCGAAATGGTAGATCCACACAGGACTTTTGTTTTTGGGCCCACTAAGCTTTCAGGAGCTAATATTGATTCGTGGGACATAAGAGCAGGAGCCTGTTTGGTAATAGCGGCGTTGTCAGCAAAAGGAAAAACAACTATTAAAAATGTTTTTCAAATTGATAGGGGATACGAAAAAATAGAAGAACGTTTGCAAAAACTGGGAGCAGATATACAAAGAGTAAAATAAGAAATATGTTTAATAACAAAATTGCGATTGATTTAGGAACTTGCAATTCTCTTGTTTATGTTCAGGGCAAGGGAGTTGTTTTATATGAGCCGTCTGTTGTCGCGGTGTCTTTGATAGAAAATAAAATTTTAGCGGTAGGAGAAAATGCGAAAGAAATGATAGGCAGGACTCCCGCAGACATAAAAGTTTATAGGCCGTTGAAAGATGGCGTTATTGCTGATTATAGGGTTACACAAGCAATGATGCGTTACTTTATAAATAAAACCTCCACCGGGTTAAAATTTTTAAAACCGGAATTAGTCATTTCGGTTCCTGCCGGGATTACCAGCACAGAGAGAAGGGCTGTTATTGAGGCGGCGCTTTCGGCCGGGGCGAAATCTGCTTATGTCGCTAAAGAGCCGATTTTGGCTGCCATAGGGGCTGGTATTCCTATTAACTCTTGTTCAGGACATATGATTATTAATATTGGTGGAGGCACTTCGGAGGTGGCTGTAATTTCTCTTGGAGGAATTGTAACTTGGCATTCTGTAAGAGTTGCTGGAGATAAAATAGATGCGGCGATAACAGAATATATAAAAAAGAAATATAATTTAGCCATAGGAACCCAATCAGCCGAAGAGATAAAGATTAAAATTGGTACAGCCCTTCCGCAGAAAGAGCCAAAGTTTTTAGAAATACAGGGCAGGGATTTGATTTTAGGACTTCCAAGAAATATTAAAATATCCAGTAATGAAGTTTGTGAAGCCATATCGGATGTTTTAGCCGAAATTATGCAGGCGGTAAAGCACGTATTAGCGGAAACTCCACCGGAACTCTCCGCCGATATAATGAATAAAGGAATTATCATGGCCGGAGGCGGATCGCTATTGCCGAAAATTAACGAATTGGTCGCCCAGAGTACAGGGGTGCCATGTTTTGTGGCAGAAGAGCCACTTTTTTGCGTAGTAAAAGGAACGGGTACGGTTCTTGAAAATTTGGAAGAATACAAAAAAGTTGTGATGAGTAAGAAATAGTGATTAGTTTGTAGTGAGTAGTTTGTAGATTTTTTGAAATATTTCTACTAACCATCAACTACCAATTACCGACTAAATGTTGATTGGGCATAAAAAACAATGGGAACTCCTGAAAAAAAAGCTTGAGTTAAATCAGCTTTCTCACGCATATTTATTTATAGGCGCCAAAGAAATAGGAAAAAAAACTTTTGCTACAGAATTTGTAAAACTACTAAATTGTTTGTCAGAGAACGAGAGACCTTGTCAGAAGTGCATAAATTGCCAGATGATAGATAAAAATAGTTTTCCCGATTTTAAAATAATAAACAAAAAACCCGATAAAAGCGAAATAGATATTTCACAAATTAGGGAAGTCCAGAATTTTTTAAGCTATAAGTCGTATTACGGATCTTTTAAAACAGTAGTAGTAAGTGATGCCGAGAAAATGAACCAGGAGGCTCAGAGTTGTTTTTTAAAAACCTTAGAAGAACCAAAAGGAAAAACGCTTTTAATTTTAGTTTCCTCCAAGCCCGATATGCTGTTAGGAACAATAGCTTCCAGGTGCCAGTCGTTAAAATTTTTCCGATCCAAAGAGTTATCGTTAACTCCAGAAAAAGTTAAAAAAGATCGGGAAATCACAAAAGGATTACTTGAAGTAATGAACGCCGATTTTTCGGAAAAGTTTAAATATGCAAAATTCATTTCCGCCAAAGGCGAGTCCGCCCCCGGCGGAGATTATCCGAGTCAAGAAATCTCGGAAATCATTGAGGCGTTGCAAAGATATCTACGCCGGTTATTATTTATAAAAACAGGGATTAAAGAGCCAAAAGATCAAGAATCTTTTCCCGAGGATGTATATCTTTTAGAAAAATATTCAGTCAAAAAAATTAAAGAAATTATAAACTTGGCAGAGGACATAAATAATAGGTTTCTTTTTACAAATGTTAATCCAAAATTAGCCTTAGAAATATTATTAATGGAACTGTAAAAAATTAAAAAAAATTTATAAAAACAAATCGATTATTTTTATATTTTTATCTTTTTATGAATTACAAAGAATTTATAGACAAAGCGAAACCGGAGTTTGATAAAGCTTTTAAATTTTTAGAAGCTGAGCTGGCTAAAATACGCACATCTCGAGCTACTCCATCTTTAGTTGAAGATATAGAGGTGAGTGCCTTTGGGCAAAAATTTCCGTTAAAGCAGTTGGGCGCAATTTCTACTCCGCAGACAAATCAGATAGCCATACAGCCATGGGATGTTTCATATATAGAGCCTATAGAAAAAGCGATACAGCAATCGGGGTTGGGAATGTCTTGCGCTGTCGACAAAAATATCATCAGGCTAAATCTGCCAATGTTAACAGAAGAATATAGGCTGTCTCTGGGCAAAATTTTAAACGAAAAAGCAGAACAGACAAAGCAAGTAATAAGGAGAGAAAGGGAAAATGCGTGGAATAAAATACAGGCTTCTCAAAAAGCAAAAGAGATTTCAGAAGACGATAAGTTCCGCGGGAAAGACGAGTTGCAAAAAGTAGTTGATGATTACCAGGAAAAAATAAAAGCCCTAGTGGAGAAAAAAAAGAACGAATTAATATAAAAATATTTTAATGATATCTACAATTTTAATTTTAGCGGTTGCCCTTTTTAGTTTAATCGCCCTAATGGTTATACACGAATTTGGACATTTTATAATAGCTAAAAAATTTGGTATTAGAGTCGACGAATTTGGAATCGGATATCCTCCAAGAATTTTTGGAAAAAAAATTGGAGAAACAATTTATTCTGTAAATCTTCTGCCACTTGGAGCTTTTGTGAGAATCTACGGTGAGGAGGGCGGAGTGGACGACCTAAGAAGTTTTACCAGTCTTAAAATTTGGAAGCGAGTTTTGATTATTATTGGTGGAGTTGCCGCATTTTGGCTTGCCGCCATGGTTATTTTTTCTATTGTTTTTGCTATGGGGGCCGATTTGCCGGTTTCAGATTCCGATGTGCAGGGTCTGGTTAATCCGCAGGTGAAAATAATTTCTGTTTCTTCAGCTTCGCCGGCACGTCAAGCCGGATTAAAGATAGGAGACACCATAACTAATGTTAGAGCTGAAAATGTAAATATTGAAATTAACAAAATTGCTGATTTCCAAAAAATTACAGGCGACAATAAGGGAAAGGAGATGTCTATAACAGTTAACAGGAATGGAGAAAGTCTCGATGTTTTTTTAACGCCACGTATTAACCCTCCCGTCGGCGAAGGATCTGTGGGAATTGGGCTAGAAAGAATGGCAACTCTTATACAAAAGTATCCGTGGTACTTAGCCCCCGTACAGGGAGTAAAATATACATGGCAAGTGACGGCTGGTGCTGTTGCCGGCCTATATACTGTTTTTTCTAATTTGGTTTTTCAAAAAAGTTTACCGCAGGGAGCAGAGTTTGCCGGTCCCTTAGGTATTACCGTATTTTTAGCTAATGCGGCTAGCTATGGAGTTGGATTTTTTCTGTATTTTATAGGAATGATTGCGGTTTTTATAGCCATATTTAATTTATTTCCCATACCGGCTTTAGATGGTGGAAAATTAATTTTTCTTTTAATTGAAAAAATAAAAGGCAAACCGGTTTCTGCAAAAGTGGAGCAGGGAATTACAATTGTGTTTTTTGTGATTTTAATTTGCCTTTCGCTTTTTATAACAATAAGATTTGATATTCCGCGTTTTATAGACTTTTTGAAGTCAAGTTTGTAAAAGTCAAATAAAAACTTATTTTTAAACATATGCTACAATCTAAATTATTTTACAAAACAACCAAACCCGCCTCCGCGCAAGGCTTCGGAGGGGCAAAGGAAAAATCGGCAATCTCTAATGATTTACTTGTTAGCGCGGGGTTTATAGACCAGCTGATGGCCGGAGTTTACACTTTTCTACCTTTGGGCCTTAAGGTTTTAAAAAATATTGAAAATATAGTCAGGGAAAACATGGCAGAATCAGCCGGCGGACAGGAAATTTTAATGCCGGTTTTACAACCGAAAGAGAATTGGTTAAAAACCGGAAGATGGAATAATTTAGATATTCTTTTTAAGATTAACGGTTCGGGGGATAAAGAGTATGCTTTGGGTCCAACGCACGAGGAGGTTGTTTCTCCATTAGTTAAAAAAAATGTTTTTTCATATAGAGATCTTCCCTTTGGCCTTTTTCAAATTCAGACAAAGTTTAGGGATGAATTAAGGGCAAAATCAGGAATTTTAAGAACAAGAGAATTTCTAATGAAAGATTTATATTCCTTCCACGCAACACAAGAAGACCTTGATAAATATTATGATAAAATAATAAAAGTTTATTTTAATATTTTTAAAGAACTGGGAATTAGAAATCAAACATATTTAACATTGGCTTCGGGCGGAACTTTTTCAAAATATTCACACGAGTTCCAAATGGTCACGGAGGCCGGAGAAGACATAATTTATATCTGCAATAAATGTAAAACAGCGATTAACAAAGAAATTAAAGAGGAAACTCCTGTTTGTCCTAATTGCAGTTCAGACAGTTTTATTGAAAAGAAGGCAGTCGAAGTTGGTAATATTTTTAAGCTTGGAACAAAATATTCTTTGCCGTTTGATTTGAAGTTTAAAGATAAAGATGGTCAAGAAAAGCCCGTGATAATGGGGTGTTATGGCTTGGGCATTTCAAGGGCTATGGGAGCCGTTGTTGAAGTGAACCACGATGAGAGGGGAATTATTTGGCCAAAATTATTAAGTCCATTTTCTGTACACCTAATAGAACTCGGCGGCAGTAATAAAGTCGTCGTTGCTGCTCAAAAATTATATGCAGGTTTGCAGAAAGAAAAAATTAATGTATTATATGATGATAGGCAAGACAAATCCGCCGGAGAAAAGTTTGCAGAATCAGATCTGATTGGTATTCCTTACAGGATTATTATTTCAGAAAAAACTCTTGCTAATACCCCTCGGGGCACAGGCAATTCTGTTGAAGTAAAGGAAAGGAATAAAAGCGCGGCAAAGTTAGTTAAAATAAAACAATTACTGAAGCTTCTAAAATAATGTTTAAAAAATTACTTTCATTGTTATCGATCGATATGGCGATTGATTTGGGAACGGCGAATTCCTTGGTTTACGTAAAAGACAGAGGGATAATTATCAACGAGCCGTCTGTTGTTGCTGTAAATAATAAAACCGGCCAGATTTTGGCGATTGGGGAGGAGGCAAAAAAAATGGTAGGCAGAACGCCGGCCTATATTTCTGCCACTAGACCCCTGGTTAACGGGGTTATTTCAGATTTTGAGGTAACAGAGCAGATGTTAAAGTATTTTATTGAAAAGGCGGCTGTTTCTGGTAAAAAAATGTTTGGGCTGGGATATTTTCCAAGAGTTATTATTGGTATCCCTTGTGGAGTTACAGAAGTTGAAAGAAAAGCAGTAAGAGATGCGGCAAAAAATGCAGGCGCAAGGACAGTATTTTTAATCGAAGAACCCCTGGCCTCTGCGATAGGTGCAAAATTGCCGGTTCAGGAAGCGGGCGGAAATTTTATTGTTGACATTGGTGGAGGCACAACGGAGGTGGCTGTAATATCTTTGGGTGGAATTGTAGCCTTCAGGAGTTTAAGAATTGCAGGAGATAAGTTAAACGACGATATTGTACAGTTTGCGCAGAAAGAATACAAACTTTTAATCGGAGAAAGGACCGCGGAACTGATAAAAATAAATATAGGTTCGGCAATGCCCCTAAAAGAAAAAAAAGAAATGCCGATGCGCGGTAGAAATTTAGTTACAGGTTTGCCGGAAGAGGTGGTGATTTTTAATGACGACGTTCAGAGGGCGTTAGATAGATCTGTTAAACAGATTATTATGGCTATAAAAACAACAATCGAGGAAACTCCCCCGGAATTATTGGCCGATGTAATGTCTAATGGAATTTATTTGGCCGGAGGCGGATCTTTACTTAAAGGGCTCGACGTTTTAATTTCTAAAGAAACCAAGATGCCATGCAAGATAATCGATGACCCCTTGACCTCTGTTGTGAGAGGGGCAGGAATCGCCCTTGAAAATATCGAAACCTTAGCAGACGTAATGTCTAAAGACGATGACGACGCGCCATTTTAGAAAATTTAAAATTTTAGATTTTTAAATTTAATAATTAGGTATGATTTCAAAAGAGGAAGTTGAACGTATAGCAAGACTGGCGAGGTTGGAATTATCGAAAGACGAAATAAAAAAAATGCAGAAAGATCTGTCAGAAATTTTGGATTATTTTAACTTGTTGAAAAAAGCTCCAAAGCCGGAGAAGATGGAAAAAACAGAAGGGGATTTGAGGGCGACCAGAAAAGACGAAGTAATCTCCAGCCACGATATTACAGACGAATTAATCAGCGCAGCTCCGGATAAAAAAGATGGCTATATAAAGGTTAAAGAGATTTTTTAATGGATTTAATTGGACTCACAATTAAACAGGCTCACGAAGGATTAAAAAATAAGGAATTTACTTCCGTTGATTTAACAAAAGCTTATTTAGAAAAAATAAAGAAAAGCGACCTTAATGCTTTTATATCCATCACAGAAGATTTGGCATTGCAACAGGCAGAGGAGGCAGATAGGAAAATTGCCTCGTCCTCCCAAATTTTGCGAAGCAAAACTTCGGAGGATAAAGG
Organism: uncultured Candidatus Saccharibacteria bacterium; assembly: GCA_964567205.1. Classification (GTDB taxonomy): domain Bacteria; phylum Patescibacteriota; class Minisyncoccia; order Minisyncoccales; family Staskawiczbacteraceae; genus XYD1-FULL-39-28. The sequence continues at coordinate 9,580 of CAZMKW010000009.1, forward strand.
TGAGTTTGGAATGCTTTGCGGAATTCCTTGCGCAATTAAAGACGCAATTATGGTTGATGGCCAAAAGTGCACCGCTGCTTCAAAAATTTTAGAAAATTATGTTGCTCCATATGACGCAACAGTAATCAAAAGATTAAAAGAACAGGGAGCCGTTATTCTAGGAAAAACAAACACGGATGAGTTCACCATGGGTGCATCTACTGAAAATTCCGCCTTTGGAGTTGTAAAAAATCCTCATGATAAAACACGAGTTGCCGGAGGAAGTTCTGGAGGGTCCGCAGCGTCAGTAGCGGCAGACGAGGCAATTTATTCTTTGGGTTCAGATACGGGGGGCTCTATAAGGCAGCCAGCCTCTTTCTGTGGAGTTGTTGGGTTGTGCCCGACGTATGGCGCGGTTTCCCGTTATGGTTTGATTCCTCACGCTTCGTCGCTTGATCAAATCGGACCCATAGGCAAAACCGTCGAAGATGTAAAAATTGTGTTCGAGGCCATTTTGGGTAAAGATAAAATGGATGCCACCTCTGTCGAATATAAATTTGAGGAAGCAGAAGTTGATTTAAAGGATTTAAAAATCGGTGTGCCAAAAGAGTATTTTGCGAAAGGTTTAGATCCTGAAGTTGAAAAACTAATCAGAAGCTCGATTGAAAAAGCCGAAAAAGCCGGCGCTAAAATTATAGAAATAAGCCTGCCGGCGACCGAATATGCTCTTGCTTGTTATTACATAATTGGACCGTCAGAAATTTCAGCTAATCTTGCCAGGTTTGACGGCATAAAATATGGACTCTCAATTCAAGATGGAAACCTTCTCGACGTTTATTTAAAAAGTAGGGGAGAGGGCTTTGGAGATGAAGTAAAAAGAAGAATAATGATCGGGACTTATTGTTTATCTTCGGGATATTATGATGCTTATTATAAAAAAGCGCAGGAGGTCCGTCAGCTTATCTGTCAGGATTTTGCAAATGCGTTTAAGAGGGTAGATTTATTGTTTTGTCCGGTTTCTCCATTTCCGGCGTTTAAAATTGGTGAGAAGGCAGACGATCCGCTTTCTATGTATTTAGCCGACATTTATACGGTGGCTACAAAACTAGCCGGATTGCCCGGGCTTTCATTGCCGGTTGGCAAGGTTGGTAATTTACCTGTTGGTTTGCAAATTATAGGGAACCATTTTGAAGAAAGTAAAATTTTGTCAGTCGCCCTGTGGATAGAAAACAATTGACGAAACATAGTTTTTTTAATAAAATTGTAATATAGTTCCTTTACATTTCAACTGTCTAGAAAATTGTCCATTTTAATAAATCTATTAAGATTAGATTAAGCGGACAATTTCCCGGACAGTTGGCAGAGCACTGCTTGTTTGCCGCACCTGCACCGTATAGTCGGGCAGCAAAGAAGTCTTGGTTCGCCAAGAAAGTAAGCAAGTAAGTAACGCTTTGGTCGTTGAGATTACGGTTGGTTCGTTATGCAGGTGACAGGAAAGAGAGGTTCCCACCTACCCAAGAAGACAAGTCCTTTCTTGCCATCCTCCGCTAAAGGCTTTATGCCACCAGTAATCTCCTCTGCCGACTGCCTCGGCTTTCTGCTCTTTCCCAATTTTCTCTTTCTGCCAATCGAGGCAGAAATGATTGTCATCACTCTGATGACATCGTACCCATGGCCGTCTACTCTTAGACGGCCACTTTTTTTACATATTTGCATTTGCAATTATCCCCTTTTTTTGCTAAAATCTTTGAATATGTGCGATTAGTTCAGCTTGCCCCGTTAGACTTGGGCGATTAGTTCAGTGGTAGAACGCTGTCCTGATAAGACAGAGGTCGAAGGTCCGATTCCTTCATCGCCCACAGCCCAGGTCTAACGGGGTAAAGTAGAACGCTGTCCTGATGAGACAGAGGTCGTCCCGCGAAGCGGGACTCCCCGAATTGCGACTAGTGAAGCGAGGAGGCAATGCCTTCGGGCAACTTTCCGATTCCTTCCGCGCCCACTATTATTAAAAAAGTTATCCACACTTGAAGTAATATTTTAGAAATAGTATAAAAAATAAAATTTAATATTTATCAAGAGAATAGGAGAGGGACTGGCCCGATAAAATCCTATCAGCAACCACCGAGAGTTCGGAAGGGTGCTAATTCCAGCCTTGTCTCGCCAAAGTTTTAGCGAAGGCGGACCAAAAGGGGAAGATAATTTTTTTATTAGCTTCCTTTTCGGGAAGTTTTTTATTTGTGCCTAAATATTAATATAAATAATAAAATCATGTTTATACCAAAAACGTATACTGTGGAAAGCGTAACATCGGGGCATCCCGATAAAGTTTGCGACCAGATTTCAGACGCAATTTTAGATGCTTGTTTAGAACAGGATCCATATACGCGTGCCGGCGTTGAAACGTTTGGAAATCACGGGCTTTTAGTTATTGGCGGAGAAGTTACGACAAAAGCTGATTTTGATGCAGAAAAAATTGCTAAAAAGGTTTATAGCGATATTGGTTATACAAAAGATTTAAATATTATAAAGGGAATAGTTAAACAGTCTCCGGATATTGCTCAAGGAGTGGATACCGGAGGAGCCGGAGATCAGGGAATTATGTATGGCTTTGCTACAAATGAAACTCCAGAATTTATGCCGTCAGCTATCGTAAAAGTTCACGCCTTAGCCAGGGGTCTTGAAGATTTGAGGAAAAGCGGAGAAATTAAATGGTTAAAGCCGGACGGCAAAACGCAAATTACTGTTTTTGAAGATAAAATAAAAACTGTTTTAATAAGCACACAGCACGATGAAAATATAGAACAGAATGAAATTAAACAAGTACTTACAGAAAAATTAATTAAGTCTTTTATCGGAGATATTTCCGGTATTGAAATTTTAGTTAATCCTACGGGCAGATTTGTCCAGGGAGGATTTGAAGCGGATGCAGGCTTAACGGGCAGAAAAATTATGGTTGATACTTATTGCGGGCTGATTACTCATGGTGGAGGATGTTTTTCTGGGAAAGATCCAAGCAAGGTTGATAGATCCGCGGCCTATATGGCCAGGTTTGTCGCAAAAAACCTAGTGGCGAATGGACATGCAAAACAATGCTTGGTTTCCGTAGCTTATGCAATCGGCAAGGCCGAGCCCCTAATGGTTGAGGCGATAGACGAAAATGGTAAGAGCCTAGCAGAATTTGCTAAGAGTAAGTTTGATTTTAGGCCAAAAGCCATAATTGAAAGATTAGATTTGCGTAGACCAATTTATCAGCAAACAGCAGCATACGGCCATTTTGGGCGAGAAAATTTTCCCTGGGAAAAAATTGTAGAACTAAACTAACGGGTTGATTAAAATTTTCAGAAAAGATAAAATATAATAATGGATTTTAATAAAGTGGTCAAACTCATTTTGAGTATAATAATATGCGAATTGGCCGGGCTTGTCGGGTCTATTTTTACTGCGCCATCAATTGGATTGTGGTATAAAAATTTAAATAAACCAATTTTTAATCCGCCAAGTTGGATTTTTGCGCCCGTCTGGACAACATTATTCGTTTTAATGGGAATCTCTTTATATTTAGTTTGGTCAAAAAAATGGCAAGTAAAAAATAATATAAGCGGTCAGAACAAGAAACCATGGAACTCGCTGTCTCATAAATTTTTTACAGGTTCTTGGCAAAAAACAAATATAATTTTAATTTTTAGCTTACAGCTGGTATTGAACGCTTTATGGTCTATAATATTTTTTGGAGTTCATTCCCCGGCCGTAGCATTTTTTGAGTTGATTATGCTTTGGTTTGCAATAATGTTTACGATTGTTAATTTTTATAGAGTTTCTAAGATCGCCGCGTTACTGCTACTTCCATATATTTTATGGGTTTCTTTCGCCGCAATTTTAAATTATTCAATTTGGATATTAAACTAAAATTCAGGAAAAACCGCCACTTTTAACCGAGTGGCGTTTTTTTTACATTTTACTTTTAAAACACAAAAGGGGTTTACATAATCTGAAGATTGGATATATGAATAATTATGATTATTCATATACTTACTGCGCTCGGTCAAAATAAATAAATTGCTATTCATTTACTTTTCCCTCGCTTGTAATTACATGGATAAATCATATACCCATATACTTACTGCGCTCGGTCAAAATAAATAAATTGCTATTCATTTACTTTTCC
>CAZMKW010000009.1:13823-18240 GCA_964567205.1 uncultured Candidatus Saccharibacteria bacterium
CTCGCTTGTAATTATAATAAACTAATAGGAGGATATTAATCTATACTCGTATGCAGATTATAGATAAATATGGATACCTCGAGAGCGCCTTAGAATATATTGAAAAGAATTTAGCGTCTGGCCGAGGGCTGCATAAGATTGCAGAAAAAGCCAGGATAAAAGAAGATTTACTTAAAAATCTATCTTTGGCGTTAAAAAGCTTTTCAGAAAAACAGTTTTTTGCAATTTTGCAGGAAAAAATTGAAGATAGGCGTGGTTCCATTTCTGGTACGCAGGTAGAAATTTCCGGGGCAGACATAAGTATCGAAGTTGAAAAATCTCCGCATGGGCGAAATTTGCGAGCTTTCATTTTGATGAACTTAATTTGCGAAATTGTAATTGATGGCGAAGTGGAAGACAAAATGAAAATAAACATAAAAATATTTTCGAAGAGTAATATTAAAATTCAGGCCGGTTAATCGGTCCAAAAATATGTCAGCCGAAGTTAAGATTTTATTAGAGGGTTTTACAAACGCCGATTCTGCCCCAGAGACTGGCAAAGAAAAAACTCGGCCTACTATTACTTTGGTGCGGGATGAAAACTTAATAATGGTGGTAGATCCTGGAATTTTGGAGAGCCAGCAGATTTTAATCGACGCCCTGAAAAAAGAAAATCTTACTGTTAAAGATATAAATATTGTTTGTATAACACACTCCCATATTGACCATTACAGAAATGCGGGAATGTTTCCCGATGCAAAAATTTTAGAATATTATGGTATTTGGAATAAAGACACTGTTGAAGACTGGTCTGAAGATTTTACCGCTAATATCCATATTTTACGCACCCCAGGTCACGATCGCACAAGCATAACGCTTTTTGTGACAACGGGGCCTGAGAGCAGTCACCCCGGCGTTGTGGCAATATGCGGAGATGTTTTTTGGAGAGAAAATTATCCAGAAGACCCCCAAGACGATGCTTATGTATCAGATCCAATAAAGCTGGAAGAAAGTAGAAGTATGGTTTTGGAAACAGCTGACTGGATTATTCCCGGACACGCTGGAATATATAAAAACAATCGGAAAATAACTCCTCCCAGAAGAAAAACTGGCAGAAAAGAGAGAGGCGATATTTTTGGTGTTTGCCGAAAATGCCAGAGAGTTATAAAAACCAAACTCGACAGTTGCCGTTGTCGGCCATGGCTTTGCCATCATTGTTGCGAATGCGGTTTGGACTGCGACCTTTGCGGTTGTAGTCATAAAAAAGATTTTTAGTTATGAAAAAAATAATTTTATTTTTCTCCATTTTTATATTTTTTATTTTTGCCGGAAATATCTCGGCTCATCAGCCGAGAATTGTTTATTTACAATCGGGCGACGTTCAAATAATGAATCCAGAAACATCCCAAGCATTTTATGACGAACTAAAAGGAAGTCCAAAAGACTATTATATTGATTCTGACAAAGATTTTGAGTTATATATTAATCTTTTAGTTCCAGAAGTAGGACCCGAAGGGTACCCCAGAGATGGCAGATACTCTGCAGATATTTTTTCCGCCGCAGGCGGATCTGCCTCGGACGGAAACTGGCAAAAAATATATTCTCTTGATGGGTCATCGGTCGAATGGCAAAGTTTTTATGAACCGTTTGGAAGAGATTATTATTTAAAAGGCCCGGAATTAGACCAGCAACTTTCCGCCGGAAAATACAAAATAGAAGTTTATTCTTCGGATAACTCGTCTTCCCAAGTTTTGCCCGAAGGCAAGATTTCGGAGGATAAAGGCAAATACGTTTTGGCTGTTGGAAAAAATGAAACGTATGATATCAATTCAATTTTAAGTGTTTATTGGCAGATTCCATTTTTAAAGATAACGTTTTTTAAAACATCTGTATTGCAGTTTTTTCTTACTCCATTTGGAATTGCCGGAGTGGGCGCACTTGGCGCGTTGTTGATATTTTTGGCTTTTGTTTACTATATAATAGGGGTCATAAAAACTGCCATAAAACATGCGCAGGCAAAAACTTTACTTTTAACTTCCGGCGGAATGCCCCAAATGAAAGACGAGATATTAAAATTGCTACAAAAACCGGCCTACGACGTAACGGTTGCTTTTATAACAACGGCTTATAAGTATAAATTTGAAGAAAATCCCGGCTATATAAATACGGATTTACAGATTATGAGAGAAGAGTTGAGGTTTAATGTTGAAGAAGTTGATATCGACGGGAACACAGAGACCCAGGTTATGAAAAAATTAGAACTAAAAGATATTATTTGTGTTGCGGGCGGGAATACGTTTTACTTATTGAATTCGATGCGGAGGTGTAACTTTGAAAAAGTTATAAGAAAGCTATTAAAGCACGGAAAAGTTTATATCGGAGTTTCCGCCGGGAGTATCGTTGCAGGGAAAACAATAAAAACGGCTGGCTGGAAGTCTGATAAGAATTTTATTAAACTAAAAAATTTGAAAGGGTTAAATCTTGTTCCATTTGATATTTTTGTGCACTATACTCCTGAGTGGGATGAAATCATAAAACAAAAAATAAAAAATCCTAGAAAGCGCGCTAAAAATTTAAAAATTATAACTGATGACCAGGGGATTTTAGTCCAAGGAAAAGAAATAGACTTAATTGGAGATGGGGAAGCTATAGTAATTTGAAATTACATAATTTGAAATGATTTAGGTCCGCCGTGTTTTTAAATTTAGATATTTAGTTATTAAAAATTGATTTCTAATTTCGAATTTCAAATTTAAAATTTGCCATGAAGATATTCGTCCAAGCTAAACCCTGTTCTAAAAATGAAAAAGTAGAACAATTAGACAAAAATCATTACGTAGTTTCCGTAAAAGAGCCCCCAATAAAAGGAAAAGCAAACGAGGCAATAAGAAACGCCTTAGCTGTTTATTTTAAAACTGGTTCGTCGTGCGTTAAAATAGTTTCTGGGTACACTTCGAGGAATAAAGTAATAGAAATTATTAATTAAAATTTTAATAAATGGATATTACATCACTGGTTATATATTTTTTCGTAGGGGTTATACAGGATTTCTTCTTTACGATGAATTTAAAATACGTCGCCAGAGAAAAAGTTTGGGCGGCAGTTATATTTTCTTTTCTTGCCGTATCAATGTCAATGCTGGTTTTATACAATATTATAAACGACCTCGACCCTCAAAAAAGCATTTTGGCAATAATTGTCTATTCTTGCGGAATTGCAGTTGGCACATATATCGCGATGAAAACTCACGGTATAAAGGAAAAAAGCTAATAATATAAAAAGAATGCAATTTTAGCCAAACGCCCCGTACTAGGCAGAGCCTAGTACGGGGCGTTTAATTTAGATTGACATATTTTCAATTTCCTTTAGTATAAAAATCAACGTATTATCTGGCAAGCGCCGGAGCGTTGTGGTCTTTGACAGTTTGTTATGCCTAAAAGGCAGAAAGAGGTGCATCATGGGTTTTAGAGCAAGACTTGCAAGTCGGCAGGAAACTGCAGAAACTCTGGTTTGCGTTGGTCTCGATCCGCTTCTGGAGAAGATGCCACAATGCCTGAACGACGGCCCGGGCTCGTTGGCCGATAAAACTGAGTTGTGGATGTCGGATATCGCAGCGGCTACAGGGCCGTTTGCCTCAATGTTCAAGCCACAAAGCGCCCACTGGGAGGCTATCCCGGGAGGTGTTGAGGCACTCAAAAGAACGGTGGACCGCATACGCAGGATGTGCCCGGATATCCCGATTTTTGGCGACGGCAAGCGCGGGGATATCTCCCGCACTCAGCAGAAATATCGCGATGCGTTTTTCGACATCCTGGGCGTGGACGGCATGAATTTCTCGCCCTATATGGGCAAGGACTGCATGGCCGCCCTCGTGGACAAGGAAAACCCTGGTCGGGCTCTCGTTGGGCTTTGCTACACCAGCAATCCAGAAGCCCGCGAGATTCAGGATTTGGTGTTGGGCGACGGCAGTCGGCTTTGGGAGAGTATGGCTTTTAAGATTCTATGCTGGGCCGAGGATCTTGGCGTTGTTGAAGATGCCGGCCTCGTCATGGCGGCTGCCTATGAGAGCCCAAAGAAATCTGGCAAGATTTATTCTAATCATCTTGCCATTTGCCGAAAGCTCGTGGGCGACAGGTTGTGGTTCTTGATTCCGGGAATCGGAACCCAAGGCGGCGCGATTGAAGAAACAGTGAGGGCCGCCTACACTGGTCCAGGCTCCATTGCCATCAACTCCTCGTCGGAAATTATTTTCGCCAGCAACAGCAGTGACTTCGCGGAAGCTGCGGCCAAGAAGGCCAAAGAACTCCGCGATCAAATCAACGCCGCCCTGTAGTGTTTTAACCAAGGATAAGAAGGAGAACCTAGTATGACAACGCGTGAAGGATTAATGGCGCTTCGGCGGACGACGCCAAAAAGTTTCAATCCGCTTCCTACCGAC
>CAZMKW010000010.1:0-17747 GCA_964567205.1 uncultured Candidatus Saccharibacteria bacterium
CGGCCACGACGTCGGTTCCCGAGCCGGCGACGATGAGCCTCTTGGCTCTCGGCGGTATCGCGCTGATTCGTCGCAAACGCAGTTAACCACGATCTGCTTGGTTCTTGTTGAACCGGGCGGTAGGGCGCTATGTGAAATACACATGGCGCCATTTTTTTTGCGCAAAAAAATGGCAGTCTTTTGGACTGCCCGTAAACGAAGTAATTATTTCTCCCTCAGCTGTCTTGCTGAAAAACTTATTGTTTGCTGAGAAGGAAGCGTGAGTGTGAAAAAACCCGAAGCCCCTTCAGATACAATAGCTGTCTCTTTGCCGCCTTTTGCTTTGATGAAGGTAATCTCATTACCACGGTCTCCGCTTTCGTAACCCGTTATCCCAGGAATCGGGTTCTTCGCAGAAAGCCTACGGACAATTAAATTTCGCACTCTGCGCACATTTTGGCTAAACGCCGGTCTCATATGGACTCCTCAGAAAAAGAATGTAGAAGAACTAGATATAAGATTTTAATATATAAAATCTTTATTGTCAATATATGGGCTATATTTACCTATATCTAAAAATAATATATACTAAATAAAAAGAGTAAGGTGTTCAACGTCCCTGCTAAGTGGGGCCGAAGCATCTTGCTAACAAGACCGTGCCAACACTTGAAGAACTTAGAAATACAAGAATAGAAAAACTGAAGAAACTGCAACATGCGGGGCTTTTAGCATACCCAGCAAAAACAAATAGAACTCATAAAATATCCGACGTTCTAGAAAATTTTAAAAAATTATCTGGTGGAATTTTAGGAAAAAAGAATATTATAATTGCAGGAAGAATAATGGCAAAAAGGGGACAGGGCGGACTTACTTTTGTAGATGTAAATGATGGCTCTGGAAAAATTCAGGTAATTATAAAACAGGATAAAGTGGGCGAGAAGGGCTACCAGTTTTTTATGGATGTTTTTGATATTGGAGACTTTGTGGAAATTAAGGGAACTTTATTTACAACAAAACGCGGAGAAAAAACAATTCAGGCAGATGATTACAAAATGCTTTCAAAAGCGTTATTACCATTACCAGATAAATGGTGTGGAATCAACGATGTGGAAGAATGTTTAAGAAAAAGATATCTGGATATTATTTTCCATCCTGAGGTAAAAGAGATGATCAAAAAGAGAACTGTTTTTTGGGCCTCAATGAGAGAATTTTTGGTTGAGAAAGAATTTTTAGAAGTAGAAACACCAGTTTTAGAAACAACTCCCGGCGGAGCCGACGCAAGGCCATTTAAAACTCATCATAATGCATTAGATTTAGACGTTTATTTGAGAATTTCTATGGGTGAGTTGTGGCAAAAGCAGTTAATGGTTGCGGGATTTGAAAAAACTTTTGAAATCGGCAGGCAATTTAGAAATGAAGGAATGGATGCAGAGCATTTGCAAGATTACACGCAGATGGAATTTTATTGGGCTTACGCTGACTACGAAAAAGGAATGGAATTTGTAGAAGAAATGTATAAATATGTCGCTCAAAAAACTTTTGGAACACTAAAATTTAAAATTCGCGGATTTGATGTGGATTTGGGTGGCAAATGGGAAAAATACGATTATCAATCCATAATTGCAAAATATACCGGAGTAAATATAGAAGAGGCAAGTTTGGCAGAAATAGAAAAAGCATTGCAAAAGCTAAAAATTGACTACGACAAAAAAGGTTTCAATATCACTCGCGGGATAGATAATTTGTGGAAGTATTGCCGTAAAAATATTGCAGGGCCAGGATTTTTAATAAATGTGCCAATTATTATGGAGCCTTTAGCAAAAAGAATGGAAAAAAATCCAAAATTGGTTCAGCGTTTTCAGGTGATTTTAGCGGGTTCTGAAAATGGCAAAGGATATTCTGAGTTAAATGATCCAATAGACCAAGCAGAAAGATTTACAGAACAGCAAAAATTAAGGGATAAAGGGGACGAAGAGGCGCAAAGATTTGATAAAGATTTTGTTGAGGCTCTTGAACACGGAATGCCACCAACCTGCGGATTTGGGGTTTCAGAAAGATTATTTGCATTTTTAATGGACAAACCCGCCCGCGAATGCCAAATATTTCCATTAATGCGCCCAAAACAATAAATTTTCGTAAAAAAAGGAGCGGCCACGGGGTCGCTCTTTATGTAGGCTGCGATTCTATCAGCTCAAATCCAACCATACCTGGTTTTTGCGCTACGACCGGATAAACCTCAGCCATGCCGGAAACCTGTTCTGACATTAAACCTTGAATAATTTTATCACGAAAAGCTTCCGCAATTGCTTTTGGCCACGAACCCGCCTGTGTCCGGCTTTGCGTTCCAAAGAGTTCATTCAACATTAAATATAGCATGGGCTCACCGGGCTTGTGTACTGCCACTATAAACATTTCCTCTGGTAGCGGGACATCGTCTGCAAATAATCCCTTTGGCATAGTTATTCCCTTTTTGGTAAAGAACTGTGGTTGTTTTTCATACATCGTTATAGAAATTCTATCTCGTTACTAAAATTTCGTCAAGGGTTTACTGGACTTGGCAATTTTGATATTATAAAGAAATTAAACAGCGTAAGGTGTTCAACGTCCTCGCTAGCGAGACGAAGCAAAACCTTTCGCTCACACGACCGTGTTAGATATAAATTTTATAAGGGAAAATTCGGAAAAGGTTAAAGAGGCGTGTAAAAATAAAAATGTTAACGTTGATGTTGATCGCGTTTTGGTGTTAGACAAAAGCAAGAGGGAATTAATGACACAGATGGAAACCCTGAAAGCCGAGCAAAATAAAATTAGCAGGGGCGGAGCTGATAACCAGGCAATTTTCACGCAGGCAAAAGAAATTAAGGAAAAAATAAAGGCTATGTCGCCGGAGTTAGAGAAGACTGACGAAGAGTTAAAAAAACTACTTTTGCAGTTGCCAAATATCCCATTTGATGATGTTCCGGTAGGGAAAGATGATTCTGAGAATAAGGTTTTAAGAAAGGTGGGACGACCCGCGATGCAAATATTCCACAAGCCAAAAGACTATATGGAGCTTGGAGCAGATTTGGATTTAATTGATACAGAGCGCGCTGGCAAAGTTGCTGGTTCGCGCTTTGGATACATCAAAGGAAAATTAGCCTTGCTTGAGTTTGCTTTGGTAAAATTAGCTATGGACACAGTTACGAAAGAAGGATTCACACCCATAATCCCACCTGTAATGTTGAAAGATGAAATGGCTCGTGGGACAGGATATTTTGAAGCAGGCGACAGAGACGAAGCTTATTTTTTGCCTGACGACAATATGTATTTAGTTGGCACATCCGAGCAATCACTTATTGCAATGCATGCAGATGAAGTTTTGGATGAAAAAAAGTTGCCATTGAGATACGTTGCGTTTTCAACTTGTTTTAGAAGAGAGGCAGGAAGTTACGGAAAAGATACAAAAGGAATTTTAAGGGTACACCAGTTTGATAAACTGGAAATGGTTATATTATCAAAGCCAGAAGATTCAAAAAATGAGCATAAATTACTTTTAGCTATTGAGGAAAAATTAATGAAAGCTTTAAAACTTCCATATCAAGTTATAAATATTTGCACGGGGGACCTTGGCAGGCCGGCTGCTTCAAAATTTGACATTGAGACATGGCTACCATCAGAAAAAAAATATAGGGAAACCCACTCAACCTCAAACTGCACCGATTTTCAGGCAAGAAGATTAAACATAAGATATAAGGACAAATCAGGAAAAATGCAATTTGTGCACACATTAAATGGCACAGCTTTCGCAATAGGCAGAATCTTAATAATGATAATGGAAAATTATCAGCAGAAGGATGGAAGCATAAAGGTTCCAAAAGTTTTGCAAAAATACGCAGGATTTAAAATAATTAAATAGAAATTTAGTGGAAATAACAATCAACGGCGCAAAAACGAATTATCAGGCATTTGGCGATGGAAAACCGTTTTTAATCCTGCATGGCTGGGGATCGGCTTCCGACAGGTGGATCAAAGAAGCAGAGATAATTTCAGCTAAAGGTTTTAAAGTAATCGTCCCCGATTTACCCGGCTTTGGAGAGAGCGATAAACTAGAAAAACCATGGCGTGACAACGATTATGTAAAATGGTTTGAAGAATTCACAAAAGAGCTCTGTGTCGAAAATTTTTATTTGCTCGGATATTCTTTTGGCGGGGCACTGGCCGCTAAAATAGCTGTAAAATATCCGCAACGCGTGCAGAGGTTATTTTTAGTGGCTTCTGCGGTGATAAGAAAAAAAACCGCTCCAAAAGATTTTTCGGCCAGGGTAGCAAAGGTTATTAAAGTTCTTCATTTTCTGCCATATTACGCCTTTTTCAGAAAAGCAGTTTATAAATTTATTATCAGAAAAAGCGATTATGTCTACACGGAAGGAGTTATGAAAGAAACCTACCTTAATGTGATTTCAGATGATATTTCTTATAAGCTTTCTTTTATAAGGGTCCCTACAATAATTATATGGGGAGATAAAGACCAATCCGTTCCAATTGAAGACGCCCATATAATTAACGAAAAAGTGAAAAATTCGAAACTGGTAATAATTCCAGGAGCCGACCACTTAATGCATAAACAATTACCAGAAATTTTAGCTGAAAAAATCTTAGAAAATATATAGCATGTATCTATTATTAAGCCTGCTCTGGCTCGCTTGGGAGATTAAATATATTTTGTTTTGGCTCTTTTTGTGGCAATTGAAAGATTATCACATAGGCAGATTCGTAGACCATTTTACTACGCACAAGGGCAAAAAACTTATTTTTAATCCCGTCCAAGCTCTCAAAATAATTTTGTTCGCTTTGTTTTTAACAATCGGAGGTTTTTTTGTTTATTTGTTTTCAATATTGTTTGTAGCATATCTTGTAGGGTTTATTTTATTTATAAGGGCAATAATTAAAAAATCTGTTAAAAAACCCGTGGCGACCCTAAAAACAGTATTTTTAACAGTGATTTCTTTAGGAGTAGTTATTTTATTTTTGTTATGGACGCTTAAACAAAATGATTATTCTCAACCAGTATTATTTTTAGAGTTTGATATTTTAACTCCAATTATTATTTCTGCAATTGTGCTTTTTTTCCAGCCATTCTTTGTAGCAATAAGAGGTAACACTCTAAGAAAAGCCAAAGATAAACTCAAAAAAATAAAATCAGTAAGTGGGCTAAAAGTTATTGCTATAACGGGATCTTACGGAAAAACTTCAACAAAAGAATTTTTATCAACGATACTGTCTAAAAAGTATAAAGTTTTAAAAACAAAGGAGCACCAAAATTCCGAAATCGGCATCGCAAAGTGTATTTTAGAGGATTTAAAACCCAGTCATCAAATTATTATTGCAGAAGTTGGCGCGTATAATAAAGGAAAAGTAAAAGAAGTTTGCTCTGTTTTAAAACCGGATATGGGAATTGTAACCGGAGTAAACGAACAGCACCTGGCGCTTTTCGGTTCGTTGGATAATCTGCTTTCAGCTGAAGGAGGTAGAGAGTTGGCGGATGCTTTATCAGATCACGGTATTTTGGCTGTAAACGGGGATAATAAATACTGCCTTAGTCTTTATAAAGATTTTTCTGGAAAGATACCTCGCGGGGCACAAGCAAAAGTATACAGCCTAAGCAATAAATCCATAAATTCAGATATCTGGGCAGAAAGCATTGATATACACGAAAATTCAATTTCTTTTATTTCTACAGACAAAACGGGAGAGTTGATGAATTTTGACGTTAAGGTTTTAGGGAAACAAAACGTCCAAAATCTTTTAGGAGCGATTCTAGTAGCAAAAGAACTTGGAATGACTTTTGGGCAAATTGCTGACGCCTGCAAAGATATTTTGCAAAAACAGGCAGGAATGATTTTAAAGAAGAATAAACACGGAATCTCTATTGTCGACTCATCTTATTCTTCAAACCCCGATGGAGTTTTTGCCGATTTAGATTACTTTTCTATCTTTAAAGGAAAGCGAGCGATTGTGATACCTTGTTTAATTGAGCTTGGAGACAAGTCTGTAGAAATTCACGAAAAAATAGGTAGAAAAATAGGAGAAACTTGCGGCTTGGCAATAATAACCAGCAAAGACAAATTTAAAGAAATTAAAAAAGGAGCGATGTCGGTAGGCATGAAAGAGAAAGATATCTTATTATGCGACAGTGCTCAAGATATTTATTCGGCAATCACGCTTTTTTGCAAATCTGGCGACGCAGTTTTGTTAGAGGGCCGAGTTCCAGCAGAATTAATTAAGCTTTTAACCGTATGAGCTATTTTCGTCCGATATCAATATCATTATCTCCTAATGTAGAAAAAGACGACGTGAAGCTCGCCCTAAATTTGATTATACGGCCGTGGCTTTGGCGTAAAGGAAAAGCGATAAAACAATTGGAAGATGAATTTAAAAAATATTTAGGCGTAAAATATGCCTTTTCTTTTAATTCCGGAAGGAGTTCTTTTTTTGCAATTTTAAAATCCTTAAATTTGCAGGCAGGGGATAACGTTGCTATGCAGGCTTTTACGTGCAACGCAGTTCCAAATCCTGTTTTATGGGCCGACTTACAACCGCTCTACATAGATTGCAATAAGGATGATTTTAATATTAGCGCAGACGATCTTCGGTCAAAAATAAATGTTAAGACTATGGTTGTTGTTGTTCAGCACGTTTTTGGCCAGCCGTGCGATATGGATAAGATTAGGGCAGTTTGCGGAGAATATCCCGGCATAATTATAATAGAGGATTGCGCGCATTCCTTGGGCGCCGAGTTGAACGGCGCTAAGGTCGGCAGCCAAAGCAAAGCCGCCTTTTTTAGTTTTTCGCGTGATAAAATTATTTCTTCTGTTTATGGCGGAATGGCTGTAACAAATGATGAACAGATTGGGAAAAAATTAGAACAACTACAAAAAGATTTTGGGAGCCCGTCGGGGTGTTGGATTCAGCAACAACTTTGGCATCCTGTTTTATTAAATTATATCATTCTGCCGATTTATAATTTTTTAGATCTGGGTAAAATATTTTTGGTTTTGTCGCAGTGGCTTCACGTTTTATCAAAAGCAGTTTCGTGGAAAGAGAAGAGGGGACAGCGTCCTGATTATTTTCCAAAAGCCCTGCCAAATGCTTTAGCCGCGCTAGCGCTAAACCAGTTTGATAAGTTAAATAAATTCAATAGACACAGACAAGAAATCGCCGATTATTATTATCAAAATTTAAAAAATACCGCGTTTGTTCTTCCACTAAAAGTGGAAAATACAGAAAATGTTTTCTTACGTTTTACGGTTAAGCATCCCAAAGCTCACGATATAATTTATGAGTCATGGCACAAACAGAATATTTTGCTGGGCGACTGGTATACAACTCCGATTGCTCCATTCGATACGAAAAATGAAGAATTGAAATATACTCCTGGGAGTTGCAAAAATGCCGAAGATTTAGCAAAAATAACGCTGAATTTACCGACTCATATAAATATTTCGCAAAAAGATGCAGAAAGAATAGTTAATTTTTTAAAAAAATGGAATTAAGAGAGATAATAAATAAAGACGAATGGGAGGGTTTTCTCTTGCAGTGCGCGGAGAAAACGTTTTTGCAGTCCTGGAATTGGGGAGAATTTTCCGCCAAAGACGGATCCGCCTCTGGCGGAAATGGGAAAATTTGGAGGTTTGGCGCGTATAATGGAGAAAGATTGATTAGTGTTGCGCTGGTTATTAAGGTTTCGGCAAGAAGGGGAACTTTTCTATTTATTCCTCACGGACCAGTTGTTTTGAATGGCCTGTCGGCCAAAGATAAAAAAGAAATTTTAGAGTTACTTTTGGCGCGCCTGGCTGAAGTGGCAAAAGAAGAAAAAGCCAGCTTTATAAGAATTTCTTCCCTTTTTGAAGACACACAAGACGACAGAAATATTTTCGTTGACTTGGGGTTTAGAAATGCCCCAATGCACTCTTCTGCGTATGAGGCTACTTGGCGGTTAGATATTTTTCCTGTAACAGAAGATTTAGTTCATAGTATGCGTAAGACAACCAGATATTTAATAAGAAAAGCCACAGAGAACCCGGACATTTCCATAGAAATAAGCTCAAACCCTAAAGACATTGAAATTTATCAAAAACTCAATAAAGAAGTTTCAAAAAGACAAAAATTTGTACCGTTTTCGCCAGAATCCATTAAAAATGAATTCGAGGTTTTTAAAAAAGATAATGAAATTACTTTTCTGTTTGGTAAATATAAGGGAGAAGTTGCAGCCGGAGCAATGATTATTTTTTGGTCGGGGATTGCTTTCTATCACCAGGCAGCTTCTCTTGGGAAGTTTGCCAAATTTTCAATACCATATTTATTGCAGTGGGAAGCCATAAAAGAGGCGGAATCGCGAGGGTGTAGGGTTTATGACTTTTGGGGTTTCACTGACCCGGAAAAATTTCCAAGGCATCCATGGGCTGGTCCCACATTATTCAAAATGGGTTTTGGTGGATATAAAAAAGAATATGTTAAAACCCAGGATCTTATTGTTTCTAAAAAATACTGGATAAATTATATAATAGAATCCTTAAGAAAGAAAAAAAGAGGTCTTTAATGTCCTACAGAAAAAAGCACGTAAAATCTAAAATCCATGGGATAAGGCCCAAAAAATCAATACTCACAAAATTGTGGTTTTGGATTATTATTTTAGTTTTGTTTATTATGTCGGGAATATTTTATCTGATGTTTTTTTATTCCGGTTTGCAGGTAAAGGATATTATTATTTCGGGAAACGAGAAAGTTAAAACTCAAGACCTACAAGAGATAGCATTTGATGAAACTAATATAAAATTATTGGATTTTTGGAACATAAAAATAATTTCCAAAAGCATTTTGTTTGCCGATGTCAAGAAAATAAAGAGCAGTATTTTAGAAAAATATCCGACAATAGAAACAATCGTTATAAATAAAAAATTACCGTCAACCATTTTAATGGGTGTTGTAGAGCGAAAGCCAATAGGTATTTTTTGTTCTTTGGAGAGCTCAGAGCAAGTTGATAAACAATGTTTTTCAATTGATAGCGCGGGGGTTATTTTTGAGCCAACAAGTACGGGTTTAGAAACGGCAACCATTGTGCGACAAGTAGGTAGTGAAGGGGAAATTTTAACCGGTGAAAAAGTTGTAGCGAAAAATATAATAGAGGCTATTTACAAGATACAAAAAAATTTAAAAGATAATTTTCAAATAGATTTGAGAGAGGCCTTAATTGCGAGTCCTGTGCGGCTTAATATTAGAACAAACGAAAACTGGCAGATTTATTTTGCCTTATCTGCAACCGCCAATATAGATTTGCAAATTACAAAACTAAACCTGTTGTTGGGTAATGAAATTTCCTCAGATAAGCGGGGAAGTCTTAGGTATGTTGATTTGAGGCCGAAAGATAGAGCTATCATCTGTAATAATATGGAGTGCGGGGGATAATTTTAGTCTTTTTCTTCATCTATGCCCGAGAGGGCTTTTTTGTTGTTTAGTATTATTAATTATGGCAAAATTAGGATAAAGAGGGAAAAAGGTAGTAAGCTATTGACAAAAGAGTAATATTAATGTATAAATAATACATGGACTACTCTATAAAAGAGGGCGTAGTAGATTATATTTTTGCTAAAACAAAAGACATAATATTGCCCTCGAAAAGAAACAATTATAAATCCAGATTTTTGCAAAGCAATATTTTGCTCTTTTGTGTTATATTGCTTTTAGTTTTTAAGATCACTACTGTTCTAATATCGATTAATTTTCCACAAAATATTTTTTTTGCCGACATAACAGAGTCGGCCCTTGAGAGTTTTGTAAACACGGCAAGGCAGTCTTCGGGGCTTCAGCCATTGGCCGAAAATGAAAAATTAAACGAAGCAGCAACGCTGAAGGCAGAAAATATGGTGCAAAACCAATATTTTAACCACACCAGTCCCAGTGGAATAACGCCGTGGTATTGGTTTTCTGAAGCTGGATATAAATATAAATATGCAGGAGAAAATTTAGCCATTGGATTTTATGAATCAGAAGAAGTTTATAACGCTTGGTTAAATTCTCCTTCTCACAGGGCCAATATTTTAAGTCCAAATTATTCAGAGTTTGGTACAGCAGTATTAAAAGATCCCAGCCAAAATAATGCGATTATAGTTGTTCAGGAGTTTGGATCTCAGTTACCCCAAAAACAAGCAGTTACCGCAACAAAACCAGTTATCGCGCAACAAAGTGGCAATACAAAACCAGTTGTCACACAGCCAGTTATTACACAGCAAGAAGAAGACGTGACGATTCAAACTACGGGTCCGGCGGAAACCACCGACAATCAGGCGCCTACCGTAGTGGGTGAAACGGAAACTCAAAATTTTTTACAACTCTCAAGCGGAACTGGTGCCAATAATTTGCCCGTAAAAGCATTAAATTTGTTTTTATATAATTCAGATGAAGTCTTACAAGGCGCTACGTACGGAGTTTCAATGATTGTTATAGGAATTTTATTTGCGCTGATACTTTTCAATTTTAATATCAAATTTAAAAGAGAGCTTGTTTTTAGGGCTGTTTTAATTGTGGTATTATTGTCTGTGACAACATTAGTGAATAAAGAATTGATAATCTCTCTGATTCCGCACCAAATAATAATTTAAAATATGGATAATACAAAAGGGATTAAAAAAATATTAAAGGTTGCCGTACTGATATATTTGGCAAGTTTTTTAATTGTAAACTGGAAAGACGTTTCTTGGGTATTTAATTATAAAGAAATGTCCGGGCTGGTGAGTGATTTTTTTAATCCGTATCCATCTATAGGAGCTAACACTATTAACGCATATTTTTATCCTAACCATAGTCAAAACAATCCGGTGGTGGAATTGGTTGATAGCGTTAAAACGGTTTATACAGATAAGCAAAATACATTAGAAATTCCTAAAATATCTATTTCTGTGCCTATTGTTTTTTCCACAAGCGCCGAGATTTCTGCTCTCGAAAAAGACTTGGATTCTGGCGTGGTGTATTATCCCGGATCTGTATATCCTGGGCAAATAGGGCAGATCGTAGTTTTGGGACATTCTGCTCCTCCGGGTTGGCCGAAGGTCAAACACGACTGGGTTTTTACCGACCTAGATAAATTGTCGCCCGGGGACACAGTTTTAATCGACCTGAACAATAAACAATACACCTATATAGTCAAACAGAAAACAATAATTGAGAGAGGCGAAGAGGCTCCTCAAGACGGCTTAAGTGCTGATAAAAACGTTTTGACATTGATAAGTTGTTGGCCACCAGGAAAAGACTATCAAAGGATCGCGGTTCAGGCAATTTTACTTGACAGCTAAAATTGCAATCAGGACTTGACTTTTTTTTATCAAAATGGTAGTGTTTGATATTAAGTAAAAAGGAGACATTTATTAGTAATATAGTTAAATTTATAAAAACTATGAAAACAGCAAACAAGTTAATTATTATAAGCATTCTTTTGCCAGTGGTATTTGTTTTAGCGTGCGCGGGAACAGTAAAAGCCGACACCACAGGATCAATATTAATAAATATTGACTCCAATGGTTCAGCAGATCCTGATTGTTGGATAGCAGACGGTTCCTGTTCTGTTCATTGGGGAGATGGCGCAGACCACGGCCATAGTCTTACAACAAATGAATTCAACAACTGCATACAACAGGCAACAAAATATGCTACAGGATTGTCTGATGTTTCTAATTTTGACATTACTTACCAGGTAGCACCAAAAATTGTAACTTGTAACCAATTTGATAAAGGTAACACGTCGTATAGTACCTACAGGGTTTCTTATGCGCCCAAAGTGTCTCCTATAACCGCCTCGTGTACCGCGACCCCAAATCCAATACAAACCGGCCAATCGGCTGCGTTTACAGCTTCAGCCTCCGGTGGAAGCGGCAGTTACACATATTCGTGGTCTGGAGCGTGCACTGGGACATCTTCGAGCTGTAGCAACACTTTTTCTAATGCAGGCACCCAGACCGCGACAGTTACAGTCACCTCCGGAACGCAAACAGCCACGGCTAACTGTTCAACAGTTGTGAGTCAAGTAACCCCTAATTTGTCTGTTACTTGTTTAGCTAACCCAAGTTCAATTGATATTAACCAGTCCACAACGTTTACAGCTTCGGCCTCCGGCGGAAGCGGTAGTTATACTTATTCGTGGTCTGGAGCATGTGTTGGTTCTGGTTTAACTTGTAGCAGGGTTTTTTCTAATTATGGAACCCAAAGCGCGACAGTTACAGTCACCTCCAGTAACCAGACAGTGTCTGCTAATTGTTCTGTGGGCGTAAACCAAGTTAATACCTGTACTCAAAATTATCAGCAAAGATGTTCTGGAAATAATTTATACTGGTATGACTCGTGCGGAAATTTGGGAAACTTAATCCAATATTGTTCGAGTGGTTGTTATAATAATGCTTGTCAAAACTACAGCACCAGTACTGTAAGTGTGGTTAAAACGGTCAGAAATCTCAGTAACGGTTCAGGATTTTCAAGCTCAACCTATGCAAATCCTTCAGATACTCTAATGTTTTTGATAACCTTACAGGCTGTTGGAAATCAGGATGTCCAAAATGTTTTTGTTAGAGATATCCTTCCGGCAAACTTAATTTATAACAATCAATTAGTTGTCGCCTGCACAAACACTAATAATTACAATTATAATAATAACTGTAGCAACAGTAATTATTACAATTATTCTGGCAATATTACATCTGGCATAAACTTGAACACCATATATGCGGGCCAGACAATAACGATAAGTTATCAGGCACAGGTTGCTTCACTTCAAAATTTCGCATACGGAACCACTACATTAAATAATAGCGTTTCTGTATCGAGCTCAAATTCCACATATAACCCAGTAAGTAACGCCTCGGTTGTTGTTACAAGGGCCGCGGTACTCGGAGCTAGCACAGTTTCAACCGGTTTAACAAATAATTTTTGGGTAGATTCATTTATTTTACCGTTATTAGTAGCACTAATCGGTATTTGGATGTGGAGATCAGGAATGTTTTTTGGAATCGAAAAATGGTTGGATAATAAAAGAAAAAACCGCAGAGGATATAAAGCAGAAAAGGAATTATCTCACAGGATAGATAGGATACAAAAAATTGGAAGATAAAAATGTAGCACAAAAAGCCCGCGACGTAAGTCGGGGCTTTTTGTATATATAGAAATCATTCTTATCAACGCCCCGAGTCTTGTAGAAAGATTCGAAATGAGTTATAGTTTAAAAGCGTCCGTTCATTCAAAAGCGCCACACATAGAAAGAGGTGCAATATGGCAGAGAAAAGAGACTTTTGTCTTGTCGGAAGTATTGCTAGGGTGGTTATAACATTAACAGGGGCAAGACATACCGAAGAGCTTCTGCAAACGATTTCCGGCGATCTGGCAAAGACAATGGTTACGAGCTCTAATATTAATCAGGTGGCGGGGGAGTTGAGTCATCTGTTGAAAGCCGCCGAAGACAGCTTTGCGCAGATGATAGGGTTTGATCTTCACTGGAGACTGAAAAAAGGAAGCAAAAAAAAGCTTTCAACGCTTATTAACGACCATAGCGGAGTGGGCTTGCCACCGGAAGAAGAAATCGTTCGAGAGCAGGCCAGATTTTTGTCCAACCTTATTCTATCAATCCGAGGGTTGAGGTTCTATAAGTTGGACTCTGTCCGATAAACACAAACTATGTCCTTGTATGACGTTTATACGTTTATGCAAGGATTTTTTATTTTATATTTTTTGACGATTATTTTCGTCCTTCAAGTGCAGATTCCAACGTTTCTTCATCGGCATATTCAAGTTCTCCTCCTACGGGAATTCCTCTTGCCAGATGAGTGATTTTAAATGTAGGAGTTAAAAAAACTTCTTTTATGGTAGCTTCAACCAAAACAGATGTTGCCTTGCCCTCCGGTGTGGGGTTTAGGGCAATTATAATTTCAGAAAAGTTATTATTAGAGATTCTTTTTTTAAATTCTTCTATTCTTAAATTATTTAAATCTTCCTTTCTCATAGTAGCTACCGTTCCACCCAAAATAAAATACAGCCCGTTAAATTTTCCGGTATTTTCAATGGACAATAAATCATTTTCTTTTTCAACTATGCATAGCAGATTCTTATTTCTTCTTGTGTCAGAGCAAATTGTACACAGTTCGGTAGGGATCGTATCCCTACCTGCTTCGTAGGGGTTAAAGCACATTTGGCATAACCTTATTTCATTTCTTAACTCTACGATTGCTTCCAAAAGCTCATCTATCTTATTTTTAGGAAGTTTCATCAAATAGTAAACAAAACGGCCGGCTGTTCTTGAGCCAACCGTAGGAAACCTCCTAAATATTTCTATAAGTTTATTTATGGAGTCCATAAATTTATCCGGCTTCTCCGGAATACTCTCCTTTATCTAAATTGCGGAAACTTACTCTGTTTTCGTCAAAATATAAATCAATACCACCAGTTGGGCCATTTCTATGTTTTTCGATTAAAACTTTTGCAATATTTTTGCTTAAAGAGTTTTCATTATATTTATCTTCTCTATATATCATCATTACAACGTCTGCGTCTTGTTCAATGGCGCCAGATTCTCTTAGATCCGCCAATCTTGGAATTTGCGGAACTCGCGACTCAACTGCGCGGGATAATTGGGACAATACCAGTACTGGAACATTCAATTCCTTCGCAAGCATTTTTAATGCCCTGGAATTCTCTGTAACCTGCTGGACAGCTGATTGAAATTTATTCATGGGATCCATTAGTTGCAAATAATCTATGACTATTAAAGACAGTCCTTTGTTGGCTTGTAATCTACGCGCCATAGCCCTTATCTGTAAAATATTTACCGAACCTGCGTCGTCAATGTATAAAGGCGCATCAGACAAGCTTCCCATGGCGTGTTGTAATCTGGAATAATCGTCCGAAGCCAACCGTCCGTTCCTTAGATTCCATAGATTAATATTTGCAGTGGATGCTAAAAGTCTATCAGCCAGCTGATCTTTTGACATTTCAAGGCTAAAAAGTCCCACCGGTTGGTTTTGTAAAACAGCCACATTTCTGGCTATATCTAAGGCCAAAGAAGTTTTTCCCATCGATGGTCTTGCCGCCAATATAACCAAATCAGATTTTTGTAAGCCTCCTAAAATTTTGTCTAACTCTGTAAAACCGGTCGGAACCCCGCGCATTTTTCCTGCATATTTTGAAAGCTCATCTAATCTTTCAAAAGTATCAGAAAGTATTTCTCTTATCGGCAAAAAGGCTTGCGTTAATGATCTTTGTCCGATTCCAAATACGGTTTTTTCAGCTCTATCTAATAAAATATCAACCTCTTCTGACTCGTCAAAAGCAGATAATCCTATTTCTTCAGACGCCGATATTAGGTCGCGGAGAATCTTTTTCTGACGTACAATTTTTGCATAATTAGAAATATGGGTTGCTGTTGGCACAGAGTTGATTAGGGATGTTAAATATGCCGAACCTCCCACATCTTCTAATCTGTTTCTTTCTTTTAATCTTGCTGAAACCGAAAGTATATCAATTGGGTCTGATCTCTCGTAGAGCTCGGCCATTACTTGATATATGTCCTGATGTGAGCCCTTGTAAAAATCTTCAGATTTTATTGAGTCTACAACTTTTACAATTGCATCTTTGTCTAACATTAAACAGCCCAGCAGACATTGTTCTGCTTCAGTATTTTGTGGGGGAAGTTTTTCTTTTAGTTCTGCCATATCTTATTTTAGTAATTTAACATTATCAAAAGCAAGAGAGCTGAGCAAGACCTTGACATGATTATTAAATATGTCCGTTAAATTTTCATGGATTTTGTTATGGCATTATTTTTTCGAAAATGATAAAATAAAAAAACCTAAATTGAATAAGAGCCATGGCTAAGAAAAAGCGCAAAAAAAGCAAAAGTTTTCTGGTGCCGTTTTTGGCGTTTTTCGATTTGCGTAGATTCTTAAAACCGTCCGTATTTTTATATGGTGCGATTATTTTTATTATTGTTGTGGGACTGATTTTTATATTTACCAGTTTATTTTTACCCGGGCGATCAATAGATGAAACATTAATAATAAAAAATATAAAAATAAAACAATCTTCAGCAATTGTTGTTGGAGAAACCGTAAAATGGACAGCATTGGTAAAACGAAGCGATATTAACTCCGGCCAGTATCTGGTTAAATTACCTAAAAAAGCGGGAAGTATTAAAGTTTCTGTTGTGGATGGAAAGCGGGCAACGGACATATTGGCGATTAATTTAACAAGAGCGTCACTTTCATATCAATCTATAAAAAGTAAAAACAAAAGTTTAATTGGTAAGTTTGCAAAATTTTTCTTTGCGGATTTAGAGGAATCCGTCGGTAGTGCAGTTGAACAGGTTGTAAATCAAATTCAAAATAATCCTCCCATAATTCAAACTTCCGACGCTACTATTGTTGATGTGTCTGGCCAGGCTTTGGAGACACCAGTGTCCGTAGAAGAATCACCGATAACCGAATCCTCACCCTCGTCATCCGCCTCCGTTGAAATTACAGCGGAACAAGACGCGCCAGTAGAAAGTGGTGCGACGTCGGACGTCGCACCAACTACGAGCGAGGTGTCTGGTGAAGAATCCGTCTCGAGCGACGAGATTATCGAAAGTCCGGTGTCAACCGAGCCGTTAGTCGAGTATATCCAGATTAATTATGAAACCCCGGCTCCGCAAATCACTGAGCAAGAAACAGACACGGGCAAGATAGTCACAATATCATCATTAAACGCGGAAACAGCTAATTGTGAATATCTTAATCCAGCAAATAAAAACAATGCCTTATCGTATGTTTTTAAAAATGGTACGGCGTCGCTGGCCGGCGCAGTATCAAATATATTTTCCAAGATTAAAAAGTTTCTTGCAGCCGATTTAGAACAGGCGGTGAGCGACGTAGTTGAAACAATAGCCGGGCCAGTCGAACCGGCTTCAACCATAGAAGAACCCGTACAAAGCCCTGCAGACGTTGAGACGGACGAGACTTCGCAAGAAGAGTCAACGGTAACCGAACCTTCGCCCTCGTCATATGTCTCCACTGAAGCTACAGCGGAACAAGACGCGTCAGCAGAAAGTGGTGCGACGTCCGACGTCGCACCAACTACGAGCGAAGAAGTTTCAGTTCCGACTGAGACGCCATCGTCCGACGCTATCGACTACTCATTACCAACTACCAACTCGCAAGACGCCGCCTATCAGGAATGTTTGTCTCAACAGGTTACACTCACCGATGTGTTAGCTTTCACCAACATCCCGGAAATCTATAAAGTGGGAGAGGAAAATAAAATACAAATTAAGTGGAAAAGTAACGGAGATCAAGAAGTGTCTTTTAATGCGTATGACACAGATGATAATGGCAAGCTTGATTATGTAGAGTGGACGATCCCACACTTGTCAGAACAAATTTTTGAAATTATTTTCATTTCAAAAGCGTTTGAGTTAGATGAAAATCAAAATATTGTTGGGGATATTTATGACCAAACCCGGTTACAAGACGACGTTTGGGCAACAGTTCCGGACGGACATTATGTAAGAGCTACATTTGACCGAATTTTAGATAATACAAAAGATAACACAATTTACGCTCGCCCCACCGCAGTGGGGACGAGTCCTGAGCTCGCTGAAGGACAAGCCCCATCTGTTGAAGTGTATCCTGTTTACACAGATGAAAACGGCAATCAAACAGACGGCGATAAAATTGCCACGTTTGAAAACATAGACCACGAAGACACGTACAAAATTTTACTTA
>CAZMKW010000011.1:0-16873 GCA_964567205.1 uncultured Candidatus Saccharibacteria bacterium
ATAATTGTTGCGCTTACAGACATTCCTGGCTTCACGCTATCGTTATCTGTATCGAGAGCAATTTCAAAACCATAGCTTACTACCCCGGAGCTTGTTGTCCCGGTGGAATCAACTTCTACTACCCTTCCTGTCATGGCTAAATCTTCTATAGCATCAAAAATAAGCGTCGCCTTGTTTCCAACTTTAACGTTTGCAATATCTGACTCGCTAAGCGTAATTTTCGCGATTTTTGATTTTGTTATAATAGATCCCAGAACAGTTCCCGAAGAAACAGTATCTCCAATCTTGATTGTGGAATCTGCCTCAGAAATAACTCCATCCAATAATGCATATATATAACATTTTGCTAAATCCTCTTTTGCATCGGCTAGCGCGTTCTTATATTGCTGAATGTCAAGATTTTGTGATTGTATATCTGTGCCTACTTTAGAAAAAGTTTCTTTTTTAGTGGCTATATTTGACTTTGCGGCTGAAAGCGAACTCACATCTTCGGCAAGCGTTGTAACGTCGCTACTTAACGTGGCCAATTGCGTTGTGGTCGTCGATGTCTGAATTGGAGTCGTCAAGCTTTTTGCATCGGAAAGTTTTTGATATCTTTGCACAAGGTTAGAGGTTTGTCTGATTAAATCCAAAAAGTCTCTTGTGGAATTGTAATTTTCAATGACGGCACCTTCAATTTTAGAGGCGTTAGAACTCTTGTTAATGGTCCATCCTGTCTCTTCGGCTAAGTCTAAATTTTTTTGCAGGTCAGTATATTTTTGTTCAGCGGAGGTATTCCAAAAACTCATGTCGGCTGACACGGTGTTATAAAAGCTTACAAACTTAAGGTAATAATCTATGTCACTGTCATTACCGTTATAGCTACTATCTAAAAACATTGTATCTAGGTCAGATTTCATAGATAACAAATCTTTAAAGGTTGCTGTTAAGGCATCCAACCCTTCATCGTATGCAGAGTCTAGTGCATCTTTTGCGTCTCCTTCAATATCCGTTAAAGACAAATTAGCATCCGCTAAATCGTTTTCTGCGCTTTGTACTGCTTTTTGTTGATCTCTTGAGTCAATTTGTGCCAAAAGTGTTCCCGCTTTAATTTCTTTGTCTTTTTGAATATTAATGTAAGTGACCTTACCAGAAGTTTCTGTTTTTATGTCTTTTGAGTCCGCTGATTCAATCTGCCCAGTTCCAGAGATAGAGGTTGTTATCATCCCCTTTACCGCAGAAGCTAGAATGTAGCGGGTTTCCTCGGTCGTATTATTAACAGACTTATATCCATAATATCCTGCAATCACAAGACCGACTATCATTAATAGGCTTATAATTTTGTGCTTTAAAATAAAAATTTTAGACGCGCCTATAATTTTTTTTAGCATCTTTTTAAAGATTGTTTAATTTTAATTTGACGTTGTCGTTGGAATGTTTGGCTCGGGAGCATTTAATGGCGTAGGCATAAAACGTATAAGTTCAGCTTGAATCTGGCCACTGGCGTTTGGCTCTCCGATAACCACAATACTATCGCCCACTTTGAGGTCAGATAGTTTTATATTTTTTTTTGGAGACACAACGGACGTTTTATCGCTTACCAAAATAATTTTTTCAATATTATCTCCGCCCTGCACCGTTATACTGCCGTCGCTGATTTTTATTACCTGTCCAAAAGCTCCGTTAGAGCTTGTAAACTCGCGATCTATCCCTATAAAATCGCCAAAAAATCCGCCCTGGGGCCCGGCAAAATTACGATGATATTCATCCGCCCACCTGAAAGAGAAATCAGCCTTTTTTGTGCCCACAAAAACACCAAGGCTAAAAACAAAAAATAATATTATAAAAATGGCTATCCCAAAAATTAGCCCTCTTAAAAATTTTGATTGGAAAATTTTATCTGTGTCTATATGCATGATTTTTATCGGGCAATTATTAAACGATTTTTGCCAGATATGGTTTTAATATTTTTTGATAAAGATTTAATTGATTGTAAAAATGTCAGTACTATGGCTAAAAATAACGCTAAACTTACGGCCGGCAAACTTTCCAGAAGGATCATCGCAAGATTTTGCCAGTGAGGCATAACGGAAGAGAAATCAGAAAATATTAAAGAGAGGAAATTTAAAAAACCTGAACGCGAAAAATCTGCCGAAAGCATATTAAAAGCCGGTACGAATCCTATAATAGACGCTATTAGAGTTGCAGAAAAAATTATAGTCCGCCTTAAAACTAAAATACGCTCTTCTTTATGAATGCGTTTTAAGATTTTTTCTAATAATCCTTTGGGGGGTTCAATTGAAAAATTAGTATTCATGTTACTACACAATAATACGTTTAATACTATGCCTTTGGTTCGCGTCCATTTTTTTCGATAATATTCCGCCTCAGCCTTAAAAGAATCCTCCTATGTCGGCTTTTTATAGTATTAAGGGGTTTTTTAAGGATATCGGCTATTTCCTTAAAACTTAAACCATCGTCGTGGCGCATTTTTATAATCTTTTGTTCTTTTTGGTCTAAACCCTGCATTGCCGTAGATAAAACTTTTTTATCGCTAAGCTTCCCAATTAAATTGGCCGGCTTGGCGACAATGTTTTCGATAAACACATTTTGTCCTTTTTCATTTTCAAACCTTGAAAACGAAACAGTTTTCTTTTTTCTTAAAAAATCAATGGACGCGTTTTTAGCAATCTGAAAAAGCCACGGTTTAAAATTTTTATTTTGGTCAAATTTTTTAAGGTTTTTCCACACCCTTAAAAACACTTCTTGTGTTATATCTTCTGCTTGCGCGGAATCGCCAACATTTTTATAAATAAAACCATATATAGGTTTTAAATATTTTGCTATTAAAAATTCAAGCGATTTTTCATCGCCCCCTAAATATTGGTGTATTAATTTCTCGTCTGATATATTTATCGCCATAACAAACAGTAACCACCGTAAACGTTAAGCTCAAACGATGTACATTTCTTGCCCGTATCCGCCAATTCCAATATATTCGGCCTCGCCCTTCAGTATCTTCTCAAACGGACGGCAGGCAAAGCACCCCGACTCTCCTCTTGGGCAGTTAAATTCTTTTTTTTCTCTGGCAATTTTTATTTTTTTAGCAATTTCCAAAACATCTTCTTTGGCTTTATTTATATCGGGCAACTTAACTGCAATCGGCGCGTCATCTCGACCCAAATACCAATAGGCTGCCCCGGAAACTTTCCTTTTTTGCAAATTATTTAAAAGTAAAAGATAAATTGGAAGCTGGAGCGAGCCCTCTTTTTCCTCATTTTTTCCGGTTTTAAAATCAATTACGCGTACGCTGTCGTCTTCGGGAATATATTCTAACCAATCTATTTTCCCGTTTAAAATAATATTATCTTCTTCTGACAGAAAAAAGTTTGGAGGCATATCGTTATTCGAGGGCGGAATTTTTACAGTTTTTTTTGCCAACGGCCCGGGATTTTTTGTAACTCTTAAAATCATATCTCTTCCGCGCTCTTTAATTTCTTTTTCTTCCTGCTCATCCTTAAACCCGCCCTGTCTGCCAGAAACCTTTTTCCACTCCTCTTCAAAGGTTTCTTCCAGAGATTTTAAAAACCTTTCTTCGGCTTTATATTTTGACAATCCTTCTAGGGTTTCATGAACCGCGATTCCCAATGAAAGCGAGGGCGAAGTTATGTTTATTTTTTTGCCCTTATCGTTTTTATAAACATTATGTAAATAATAAAGCCTTGGGCATCTTAAAAAATCCCCGATTGACGAGTGTGAAACCCATACTGCGCTAAATTTACTTGCCTTGAGCGGGGTCAAAGGGTCTTGTTCCATTATTTTAATACGAAAATTGCTATTAATAAGATTTATTTTACTCTTTCGCCACAATTTTTCAACCCATCGCAAACACCTCAACGGGTTGAGGTGTTCAGTAAACCCTCATTTTACGCAAAAAAAAAGCCCCGAGCACACGATGCTTTGTGTACTTGGGGAATATGGCGCGTCAGGCTTCCGCGTTTTGATCAGACATCACGTCGGGTTTATCCTCGGTTTGAAGTATCTGATTGCAGGCCTTGCACCCTTCTGCGTGCAACATTGCCCATTCGATCTCATCGGCCTGCATTTCTCTCCATTCTTCTAACGTGAAGCATATTTTTCCAGGATACGGACACATAGTATGGTCTCCTTTTTCTTGGGCGAAGTATGGACCGTGGGGGCCCGGGTTTAGGCCGCACCTGGTGAAGAGTGCATGAAGGCAACGAAACGTATGCTTATCTTCGCCACCGCCTCCACAACATCCTCCGGAATTAAAGCCATCGGGGCCTTTCGTTCGCTAACTGCTTTGAGAAATTCTTCGTCACGATTCATGGTGAGTCTCCTATGCCTTGAAGTTTAAGAAATGGAGGCGCCTGTGCCTCACGAATCAATGGGTTCTTGGCCCAAAGCTCGCACTTCATTTCTTCTGGCTGATAAGGCATTCAGCCAAATGTCAAAGAGCATGCTTTTTATACCACGCAAATATTATTTTTACCAGCCTAAGTGTAACAAAAAACCCGAGTTAGAAACGCGGGCAGTTTGTCGCACAATAAGATTACTCTACTATACTTCCTGGTTCAATTTCTTTGTTGGGATGCATTAAAACCGGGCCATTTGCATCAGATGGGCAGAGTATCATTCCTTGGCTCTCCAGACCCTTTAGGACGCGAGGAGCTAGGTTATAGGCAAAAGGGCATTCCTTGCCAATTAGTGCTTCTGGAGCGTAAAATTGCGCTATTCCTGCGATAACCTGACGTATGTCAGGCCCTGAGCTTGCCGAAGGGTCCTCTGCTTCCTTCGGCCCAAAATCAACCTCTAATTTTAGAAGTTTGTCTGAACCTTCAACTCTTTCTGCGGTTAGAATTTTCCCAATCCTAATATCTATTTTACGAAAATCTTCAAATGATATTGTTTCCATATGTTTAGATTGTAACTTATTGAATTTTTTTATGCAATTGCTAAAATAAAACAATGACAAACAATGAAGCCTGGGTAAACAAGTTGCTAGAATTAGCTGGAATAAAAATAAATGGAAACAATCCGTGGGATATTAAAATTTTAAATCAGAAATTTTATAACCGCGTTAAAGCCGAAGGATCCTTGGGTTTGGGCGAATCGTATATGGATGGCTGGTGGAATTGCGAAAAACTGGACGAGTTTTTTTATAGATTCCTTTCGGCAAAAATTCCCGACAGAATTGGCTTGTCTTTACCTATTATTTTCGACATACTATCGGCAAAGTTGTTTAATTTGCAAGCGGTTTCGCGCGCATTTCAGGTTGGAGAGAAGCACTATGATTTAGACAACAAACTTTTTTCTGCCATGCTTGGAAAAACGATGGCTTATAGCTGTGGATATTGGAGGAATAGTAAAACGCTAGATTCTGCTCAGACGGCCAAGTTCGACCTTATATGTAAAAAATTAAATCTAAAAATCGGTCAAAAAATTTTAGACATTGGATGTGGTTGGGGAAGTCTTGCAAAATACGCGGCAAAAAAGTATAAAGTTTCGGTTGTGGGAGTTACTGTCTCAAAAGAGCAGGCCGAATTTGCAAAGAAATTATGTGCAGGGCTGTCCGTAGAAATAAGAATTCAGGATTATAGGGATTTACATGAAAAGTTTGACCATATTGTCTCGGTTGGGATGTTTGAGCACGTTGGTTTAAAAAATTATAAAACTTTTTTTGAGGTTGCGAAAAGATGTTTGAAAGATAATGGATTGTTTTTACTGCACACAATTGGCACCCTAAACTCTCGCGGAGGAACAGATCCATGGCTTAATAAATATATTTTTCGGAACGGCTCGCTTCCCTCTTTATCCCAAATTTCACTTAATGTTGAAAAATTATTTACTATTGAAGATATACACAACTTTGGCGCAGATTACGATAAAACATTAATGGCGTGGCACAAAAAATTCTTAAATGTCTGGCCTAAATTTAAGGATAATTACGACAATAAATTTTTTAGAATGTGGAATTATTATTTGCTTTCGTGCGCCGGAGTTTTTAGGTCGCGGAACGGCCAGCTTTGGCAGATTGTTTTGTCGCCCAACGGAGTTGCGGGAGGGTATAAATCTGTAAGATAAAACCGCCTTTTTCGACGGTTCCGGTCCTTTAATAATTGTCGCACAATAAAACTATTTCGTTGCAAAATCGAGCTGATAATCTGGAATCCCCATAGATGCCCCATATTTTTTGGCTTGGGCGTATTGTTCTTCACTAGTCCTAGTAATTCGAAAAACTTTGTTTCGAAAAACAATAAAATGAAAATCATCATTTTTAAAGTCAGCATACCAATTATGCGCAGATTCTAAGTGTCTGCTTAATTCCTCGGCTATTTTTGCTGCTTTATCAGAGCCAATTTCAACTCTAAGAACCGTCCATTTCTCCAGCCATGGAGTTTTGTGTTTTTCAGTAACTTTTTCGATTTTTTTTCTGTTATCTTTATCTTTTCTAAAGTATCCTTACTGGCAAGACTCTCCTCAATTATTGTGCCGATAAAATTGTTTGACATAAATTTTTTATTTTTGAGCGAATACTTCGGTACGACTCAGTATTAGTCCCAATTAACATTGGGCTGAATCGCAAATATCTTTAAAGTCGCAGTACTGACACTGCCACCCGGGCGTAGGCTCAAATTCACTATTTTTAATTTTTTCTATTTTTTCAATTATTTTTGATTTTTGATTTTCCAAGTCATTATCTGACCCTAAAAACGCCGCTATTTTTCCGTCGTCTAAATAATAATATGCGAGCTGTTTTGGTTTTAAATGTAAAACTTCCTGCGCAGCTATCTGATAAATTAAAAGTTGTTCTTTTGCATCTAAGTCCAGCTTATCTTTCGATTGTCCTGTTTTGTAATCTATAATAGCCACTCCACCGTCCATCTCGTCGATTCTGTCAATTACTCCATATAACGTGTATCCTTCTATTTTTAAATTAAACGGTATCTCTAATGCCGGCTTGCCGTCAACTTTCAGTATTTTAGGAGGCTCTTTTGAAAATTGCTCATAAAATTCTTTAATGATTCTTTTGCCGTTTTTGTAATACTCGTCTTTTTCTTTTTTTGATCCATACCATTCGTCAATCCAATTTTCTTCGTATAATTTCGTTAATTTTTCGAACGTGTCATTTTTCTTTTTCGTCAGCTTTTTTAAGGATTTTGTTTCCCCGAAAAGATTCTCTTGCCCTGTCCCCGCCGAAGGGTTATCTTCGTTCGCCCATTTTAAAAATGCATCCAGGGTGTTGTGCATAGTTTTCCCGAATGAAAAAACTGCTTTTCCACGAGTTGGGACCTTCAAGATGAATCCAAATTTATACTGCAACGGACATTTTTCAAACGCCGCCAATTGCGAATATGAAAAATGCTCGGGTAAATACTGAGGATCTACTTTCTTCTTTAGTCTGTCTATCGGTTTTGGCTTCTCTGCTAATAGGCCAGTTTTGTCTTTTCCCGATTTGGTTTCGTCGCTAGCCTTATAATTCATCTCCCCCAAAAATCTGGATAATTTTTTCTTTCTTTGGCCACCATAATCTTCAGCTGAAGTAAAATATAATTCCTTTTTAGCCCTTGTCATAGCCACATAGCAAAGGCGTCTCTCTTCCTGTAAATGAACGTCTCCTGTTGGCTTTATGTCTTTTATAAGAGCCTCCGGTAGTTCTATCGGATCTTTTCTTTGGTCTGTTGGAAACCTGCGATCCACCATATTAGCGATAAACACATATTTAAATTCCAAACCTTTTGCGCCATGGATTGTCATAACTTTTATCATGTCCGGACCAAGTTCAGGATCAAATTCAAGCTTTCCTTCTTCGCCCGATTCTAGCTCTAAATTAATCTCTTCTATAAAATTCTTCAATGTCGGTTCAACTGTTGCTTCCTCAAAGGTTTTTACTTTTTTATTAAATTGGTTTAATAAATCAATCCTGTCTGTATCATTTTGGTCGATTAAATATTTTAAATATCCTGAATCTTCCAAAAATGAAACTAAAATTTCCGAAACTCCTTTTTCGCGGGCCAATTCGCTATGCTTTTTTATTAAGCTTAAAATAAAAGCAACTTTTTCTTGGGTCTTTGGAGAAATCCCGGGAATTATCGCTAACTCCTGTAAAGCATCGAAAAGTGAAACTGTTTTTCTTCGGCAAAATTGAGTGATTGTCGCAATATCTGCTTCCGGGATTTCTAAAAACGGTAAATTTAAAATTCTGTAAACAGCTGTTCCTTCATGGTAATTATCTAAAAGTTTAAAATAAGAGATGATATCCAGAATCACCGGCTTTGAATACAAACCCCTGGAGGCTAAAAATTGAAAGGGCAGATTTGCTCTTTCTAGCGCTTTAATAAATGGAATTGCGGAATCGTTTGCGCGCACTAAAATTGCAAAGTCGTTGTATGTCGCATCCGTGTCTCTTTTTAAAATTTCTAAAATCTTTTTTAAGGTTTGGCCGACTTCCTGATCTAAGTTTTTAGTGTGGATATGCTCAATCACGCCCGCTTCTTTTGTGTCGGCAACAAGTTTTTTATTTATTTTAATTCTAAATTCTAATCTATCGGGATCGTTTTGTTTTATAAAAGTGTAAGATTTATCTAAAATATTTTGCGAAGATCTATAATTTTTTATAAGTGAAACCTGTTTCGATTTTGGGAAGTCTTCTTGAAATTTTATAATATTTGAAAAAGACGCTCCTCTCCATCTATAAATTGCCTGGTCGTCATCGGCGCAAACAGTTAAATTATTATTAGGCTTGGCTAATAGTTTAATCAATTCATATTGCGACCAGTTTGTGTCTTGAAATTCGTCAACTAAAATGTATTTAAATCTTTCGCGGTATTTTTTTAAAATCAGCGGACGTTTTTTAAAAAGTTTTAAAGAATAATTTATCAGATCTCCAAAATCCAGCGCGCCATTTTCCAATAAAATTCTTTGATAAATATGATAAGCATTTGCAACTTCCTTTATTCTCTCGGTTTCTGTGTCTTCAGGACCGTTGTCGGTTGTTTTTAATTCGTCGGCATACTCCAAATAATCTTCGGGATAAACTTCTTGATCTTTGCAATGAGAAAAATGCGAAATTAATGCCTGGATAAATTTTGTGGGATTCCCCAAGGCCTTATAATAATTTAGATCAAATTTATCCAAATTTTGCCTTGCTAAAAGCCACCCCGATGTATTATCTAAGATTTTAAAGTCTGGAGGCAAACCAATGTCCAATGCATTTTCTCTTAAAACTCTTTCACAAAAAGCATGAAATGTCGAAATCCACAAATCCACGTATCCAATTTCTAGGGCCTTATCCACCCTTTCCTCCATTTCAAAAGCGGCTTTTTCTGTAAACGTAACAGCCAAAATTTCTTCCGGCTTTGCCAGGCCTTTTTCTATTAAGTTAGCGATTCTTTGAGTAATAACGGTTGTTTTTCCGGTTCCTGCTCCGGCCACAATCAAAAGCGGACCTTCGCCGTGAAGCACTGCCTCTTTTTGCTCCGGGTTTAATTTTTTTAGGTCTATAGGCATGTTTTCTTATCTTACCTTTTTATTTTTTTGTTTTCAATTTTTAGTCACCTGTCGTGAAAAGTACGCTATAGCGTACTTTTCACGACAGGTGCAATAGTAAAATTTTTTTGCAATAAAAAAGGACGGTCCCAAAACCGCCTTTTTTATTTGTAAAAATTATTTTTTGATCTTTAAATTCAACCAATCGGCGAATTTTATAGCATTACCGGAAAAATAAAGCCACAGTCCTAGGATAATAATCAACAGTGGCAAGAGAAACGAGTCGGTTAAAAAATTATTTGTTAGTCCAGTTGATACGGTTGCCGCGCCGTATACTAAAGAGTTATTTACTAAAACCGTTACGCTGGCGGTTTGTGTCCCTGTTTCTTGGCTAGTTATAGTGACACTGTTTATTAGAGTTGTTGTTCCATAATTAATGCTTGTTGCTTGGGCGACTTGTGCCTGATATGCCACCACAACCGGCTGATTTGCGTAAACCGTTCCTATATTAATTCCAGAAATAATATTTCCGGAATAATTGGAATTTGTGTTAATCGTAACATTTCCGCGATAAACAAGGTTTGCGGGAAGAATATCGCGTGTTACAACATTGTGTGTGTCTTGCGTGCCTGGCTGTAAAGTTATAGCAAAACTCAGAATATCACCGGGTCTAGCTGTAACAGACGAAGACCAAATTAAATTTCCGGAAGTGAGGTTTATTACTTTTTTATTGACCGACAGTGAGCCGTATCCGGGATAGTACCCTCCGCCCGAGTTATAAAAAATCATATCCTGACCATAAATTGTTCCATAATTATTCTGCGCTACAGCCCTGAAATGATATGTCGTATTTGAATATAATCCTGAAATGACTTGACTAAACGAACCGGAGCTTAAATATTGACGTCCGCTTTTGTTGTTATAATTTAAATCCGTGCCCCACTCAAAGTATACATAATTTGATGCGTTTCCGCTTATATACGGTATTGCAAGATAGCCGTTCAGTGTCGCCTGATAATTAAAAATGTTTGTGGCCGGGTTTGTTTGTACGCTTGTGCTACCGACTATTTGTCCTAAGGCCGTAGCTTCGCAAGAAAAGCACAGTGCAATTACTAATGAGAGAATAAAACCTATTTTATATATATTTTTCATAATGTAATATTTCATTGTTTTATAACTTTACATTAATGCTAATTTTACCCTTGTCAAGGCTTGTCTCGCCTTATTGACTTTTACAAAAATAAGAGGTACTGTTAATTTAATATTTGGAGGAGTGGACTCCTCCAGGGAAGGTTTAAGAAGGAGCTTATAGAATGGTGGCGATATTGCACGAATTAGTACGGTTGTTAAACCCGGAAACCGGCAAGATAGTGGCCATAATAGGGCCGGGTGAATCCAGGCTAGTTGAGCAGACTCACCACGGTGAGAATTGGTTGTGCCTGGAGGGAGAGAAAATCGGACTGCCTAAAAAAGTGTGGACATGCCTTGTAACGGCTGG
The DNA here is from genome assembly GCA_964567205.1 of uncultured Candidatus Saccharibacteria bacterium. Lineage (GTDB taxonomy): Bacteria > Patescibacteriota > Minisyncoccia > Minisyncoccales > Staskawiczbacteraceae > XYD1-FULL-39-28. The sequence goes on from CAZMKW010000011.1 coordinate 10,988, forward strand.
TTTCCTGACCTTTTCGACAAAACGGGGCCAGGCATAAAGCGTTCTTTTAAAACATTCAGTACGGGGCCACCTTCGGGCGGTCCTATTTTTTTACAATTTTTTTCAATTTTTCTATGGTTTCATCGTATGTCTGCTGGTCTACAGGATACGGGGTGGCATCTTTTCCGCCGTGAGCAAAAGAATATCTGGCAGGATCTTCATAAGACGGCTTGGCTCCGTAAATTACCTCTGCGATTAAAGCCAACGCTCTTATGGTTTTGGGACCAACGCCTGGCGTTGCCAATAATTTTTCGTAGTTTTCCGGCTGTTCGTCACATAATCTCCATAGAATTTTTTCTAAATATTTGCTTTTTGAAAAATCTTCATTGACAACCGGGTGCCATACAAACTCTTTGTTTTCAAGATTCAGCAAAGTTAGTTGTTCTTTATTGTCGGATAGCTTTACCATTTGAGATACGGGCGTATAGTATTTTCGCAATAAAGTTATGTCCTTCATCAAAGTATTAAAACTTTGCGAAACCAACTCTGTACCCAATCCCCTATTTTTTCTGCTTTTTTGTGATGTCATATCCAAAACATTTTTTATTTTTAAATTACTGGTTATTCCCGCGTGTGGTTCTTCTATTAAATCCTTTAAATCCTTCGAGTGCCAATGATATCTTCTCGCGGATTGATTTTCTATATTCATGCCCTGTTGGACAACGGTCCATGCTCCGTTTTTTGAAAAGAAAAAACTATGATGATAAATTTGAAATCCGTCTTGAACAAGAGAGCTGTCTACTTTAGCTGCCATCTTAGAATTATAAACCAAAGCATTTGCGGATTTTTCGGGAAGTGCAATTCTTTCTGCCCAAGTTATTATTTGCTCTGGCGTTTTCAAAGAAGTTTTTCCCTTGCCTCCGCAAATAAAAATTCCCAAATCTTTTTCTGACCCGCGTATCGCCTCTTTTAAAGCAGCCGTTAGAATAGTTGTTAAACCGGAAGCGTTCCAATCAAAAGCTAAAACGGTTCCTAATGATTGGAACCAAACAGGATCAGAGATTCTTTTTATAAATTCATCACTTCCTTCTTCCGCCACAATAGCATAAATCATTCTTTTAGAAAGCAAAACCATTCTATCGAAAAGCCATTTCGGGCATTTTCCGTAATCCAGTGTGAATGTAGCGATACCTTTTTGAATCATATTTATTTACTACAAGTCATTTTACCAAATTTGCCAAAAAATAAAAACGTAGTTTATTATTGACAACGCGGGTTAAACGTGCTATACTTAATTAGTACAAAAGCACAGCCCCAAACGGGAAGGCGGAAACTCTTTATGGGAAAGGAATCCTGTATGGAACGCTTAATAATTAATGGCTGCCTGCCGCTGACAACTCTCTTTTTCTACCATCGGGACAATAGGAGAGTAAAACTGCCACTAAACGACGGGAGTTCTTCAGTGATCGTTCTAATGAAGATTTTTCAGTGGGACATGCCGGATGGTTTCGAGGCGCATGTCGAAGGGGTCATCTTGAGTGGGGTGTTAGCAGGAAGTAGGTTCAAGGGAACGTTATTTAGCGCACACTCAGGCTGGCTCGATGTTGTTGTCGAGCCAGCCACAGTATAGCTCTCCTCTCTTTCGTAGTACCCCCGCAGTCTTCGGATTGTGGGGGTAATTTTTTTATATAAATTAAACGGCTCAACAATGTTGAGCCGTTTAATACTTGCTGCCGGGCTTGGACTCGAACCAAGATACTAGCCTTCAAAGGGCTATGTCCTACCGTTAGACGACCCGGCAATAATTTGGTTTGATTTTACTACTTTTTTTCAATAATTTCAATCGTTTGGCCATTGTTGTCCAAATAAAAATATCTTTTTGAAAAACTTAATTCTTTCGTTGTTTTATCAATTTTAACCTCTACGCCCAATCCATTACGGACATTTTCATCAAAATATTGATCAAAAATAAAATTTCCTAAGGAGTAATAGATTTTTTTGCCATTATAACTTTCTGATGTCTGTATTACGTGCGGGTGCGAACCGATAATTAGGTCTGCTCCAGAATCTACAAATTGGTGCGCCAGTTCTTTTTGAATATCTGTTGGTTTCGATTCGTATTCAACCCCCCAATGGCAGAACACAAAAACTAAATCTGCCTCCGGCCTTATTTTTTTAATCTCGTCAATAACCGATGCTTGTTCGTTTTCTAAATTAGCTCCGGAAAATTCATTGTACCCAACGAATGCTATTTTGACTCCGTGTATATTTTTCACGACACTTCTTTTTCTAATGGGTGCATCAAAATAGTCTACTCTGGCTTTTGACAAATAGGTTTCTGTAGAATCTAAACCCTTCTCTTTGAAGTTTAGAATATGGTTATTCCCTAAATTAACCAGCCTGATATTATTTTTAAATAAAGTTCCCGCCAGACTGGGATCAAATGTGAAAAAATAATTATTTGTACTTCCTACGGCCGTTCCTGCACTGATTGATTTATCATCTGTAATTGGACCTTCAAGATTTGCGACAACTAAATCATTACCCAATAGTATCGACGATATTTTATCAAAAATAAAATCGTTGCCTCCATTTTGCTCAGCGTAGTATCTTATCCCCCTGTCGAACATTAAATCTCCGACGAACAATATCTGCACGTATTTTTTTTCGTTTATTTCAAGTCCAACGATAGGCTTTTTGACCTTCGTGGCTTTTTCAGAATTATTATTAAATAATTTAACTAATAAATAACAAACAGTTGTCCCCATAATTAGGAGGACAACTGTTAAAATCACTACTATAATTTTTTTGTTCATCTTACAGCGAGGATAGGCAGGAATCTTTTGCCGATGTACATTTTGAGTTTTGTACTGTTCCGTTTTTATCTATACATAAAAAGCTTCCGTCTTGCAATTGGGTTGATACGCAAAAATCTGTTGAATCGGCAAGACACGTAAGTTTTTTTCCGCCCAAGCCAACAACGTCATTATTTAAATTTATTAAATCTGATCCATAGTCAACCTGATATCCGTTTAATAATCCATGGTTGCAAAGCGTTGAATAGTTTTGAGTAGTGCTAAATATAGACTCTGCTAAAGATTTTATTTTGTATAAATCTGACGGCACCCCTTGCGTATCTATTAAAAGAGAAAGAACATCCTCTATTTTTTCTACCGAGGTTGGCGCCTGAACGGATACCGCTTTGCCAAAATTAGAATTGGCAATATCGATTTTCACTGTTATTGTTCTATCAGTTTCCGGATAAGTTTTGCTTAAATCGACTGATTTTTCGATTTTAAATCCGTAAAGCATGTAATCTGATTTTCCAATCCATAATTCTACGTTTACGTCTCCTATGGTATCTACAAAAGAATTAACATAAGACTGCGCCATACTCATGATTAAAAAATTGGAGTTATCTGTCCCACTATCTTGAGTCTGAGATGTTATTATTTTATTTATTAAATCTTTTATTTTATCCTTACTTATGTTTGCTAAATAATGATATGTATTTTGTCCGCTTACTACTTGACTGTTTAATTGCTTGCTGACAGTAAACATATCTTTTGCTAATAATAGATCCTGGATTTTTTTACCCAGTTCTAAATTATTTACTTGTGTAATATCAATGCCAGTTCCTTCAGATTGAGATAACTGATTGATGGAGTTCTGGTCAACTTCAAAAAACCGCCCCTTGATTTGTGAAATGTCTAACCTTGGATAGGAAGCCTCAGCTGGCAAGGTGAGATCGTTAATTTTAATGTAAAATTTATTATTGATGCTGATTATATTTATATTCGCCGACATCGAAGAAGTAGATCCCGGTAGAGTTATCTGAATTGTAAGTGTTGCGTCTGTTTTTGGACTATTAGCGTTTGTTGTATCGTTTTTACTATCTATACCGATAAGGGCTTTTCCTTGAGAAACGCTTTGCTTGTCAGTAATATTAATAGACCCCTGTATGTTCGATTGGATAGTTTTTACGTCAGACATATTCGTCATCATTTTACTAATGACTGTTTCTGGTTTTGGCGCAAAAATATTTGAGAATAAGTCTGAATATGGAAGATTTAAATACTGTCCGCCGACAAAATATCCGGCTCCCCCTAGCAAAACAACAATGATTAAGACAATAAAAAGTTTTAAAATTAAGTGCGATCCAGATTTTATTTTGGGCATATTGTCCATAACATTGTTTTGTGCTGGTCTTGTCTGCGGTTGTTGCTGGACTCGTGGTTGCGGTTGGTATTGGGGTTGAGTTTGGGCTGTTGACTGCGGTTTTACCTGCGCCTGAGCCTGGGTCTGTACTTGTGTTTGCGGTCTGCCTTGTGGCTGACTTAAAACAGCGAACGCATCGCTTACTTCCGCCTCGGTCCAGCCATTCTTTAACAACAAAGCCTTGCTTTGCTCGTCGGATTGGCCACCCTGCTTTGCTTTTTTTATATAATCTACTAATTGTTGTTCTGCCATAAATGAGAATTTAAAATTTGAAATTTTTAATTTTAAATCAATTTAAAATATTTAAATATTAAAAATTGATTAAAAACTCCAAATTGAAAATTAAAAATTAGATTATTTTATTATACCACAATGTCAAGATTGCAACCTGTGTATAAAAAAACAGCCCGCTGTGGGCTATTTCTATGCTTCTTTGTGTGTAATATTTATTACGGCCAGCTCTAATGGCAATTGAGGAACGGCTGAGTATTTAATCTTATTTTCGGCGTCAATGAAAAATTCCAGCATGTTTTGCAAATCTTTCTGGGTTAAATTAGATGTCTGCGCCTTCATTTTTTCTAAATCCTGTGAAGACAACCCTGAGTTCTGAAGATTTAAAAAATCTGGGTCGATTTTTAAAAGTAACTGCTCACGCAAGTAGAAAACAAGCGTTTTGGTAAATTCCTGTAAATCAACGCCGTTGTCTACGATTGAGTTTAAAAACAGAACAGCGTCTTTTGTATTTTTTAAAACAAGATAATCTACAAGCCGTGAAATCTCACTAATTTCAACAATTCCCAATAACTCTTTTATGTCTTCTGTTTTTATTTCTCCTTTTTCGCCAGAGAAGCTCATACATTCGTCCAGCAAAGATTCTGCATCACGGAACGATCCGCGCGAATTTAAAGCAATTAAAGATAGCGCCGAACTGTCAAATTTTACATTTTCTTTTTTAGAAATAAATTCCAGTTTTTTTATGATTTCAGGGACCTGTAAGCGCTTAAAGTCGAACTTTTGGCATCTTGATAAAATTGTTGGAATCATTTTATGCGCCTCCGTTGTTGCTAACAAAAATATTGCGTGCGCGGGTGGCTCTTCCAGGGTCTTTAATAGGGCGTTTGCTGCGTCTTTTGAAAGTTGATGACACTCGTCGATTATAAATATTTTGTATTTTGATTTTGCGGGAGCAAATTTGACTCCCTCTCTCAATTCTCTTACGTCATCAATACCTCTATGAGACGCCGCATCAATTTCTATTAAATCCATAGAATTCCCGCCAATAATTTCCGTACACGAAGAACATTTATCGCAGGGTTCAAATTGTCCTTCTCTTCTGTTTTCGCAGTTAATTGCTTTTGCGAACAATCTGGCAATTGTAGTTTTTCCCGATCCCCTAGGCCCGGAAAACAAATAAGCGTGGGAAATATTGTTTCCTTTTATAGAGTTAGTTAAAGTCCGGACAACGTGTTCTTGTCCGATAATTTCCCCAAATGTCTGCGGGCGATATTTTCTATATAATACTGGCACGCTTTTTATATTTTAAAAATAATAGTAAAATATATCTTATTATTAGCCACCGATGATAAATTTTTTTAAAACCCAGGCGTCCTGAGGTCCACGAAAGGTTTTACCGCCTTCTGGCTCCGGATCATCTTTTTTATCAAGGTTATACCCCCAACTTTTAAGAAT
>CAZMKW010000012.1:0-5065 GCA_964567205.1 uncultured Candidatus Saccharibacteria bacterium
CCGTCCTTGAAAGATCCTGATGTTTCTCTAATTCCTTTTTAAACTCTTCCATATCAACATTAACCCCTTTCTCCTTTGCCAACTCCTGCGTAACTTCAATTGGAAAACCGAATGTCTGGAATAAATTAAAAGCATCCTTCCCGGAAACGCTTTCCAGTTTTGAAAACTCTCTTAAACCATTTTCTAAAGTTTTTTCAAACTTTTCTTCCTCATTATCGAGTTGCTCAAAAATAAACTTTTCATTTTCTTTTATTTCCGGATAAATATCGCCCAGGGTCTCAATTACAGCCTTTGAAATTTTAGAACAAAATTGTCCCTCAATACCAATTTGCTTCCCATGTCTTACCGCCCTACGGATTAATCTTCTTAAAACATAACCCCTTTCAAGATTTGATGGTTCCAGTCGCTCAGCTAAAAGAAATGTTGTCGCCCTTAAGTGATCCAAAATTATTCTCTCGCTTACGGGGTTTTCTTTTCTTAAAAGCTCGTGTAACTTTTTATGCGCCTGTTCAAATACGTCAGTATGATAAAGATTTTCAGCACCGTTAATAACCGCTAGCGTTCTTTCTAAACCCATTCCAGTATCAACATTTTTCTGTTTTGCCGGATTATAATTTCCGTTTTCGTCTTTTACATACTGCATAAAAACATCATTCCAGATTTCAACCCAATTTTTATTTTTTGGGTCAAACACCTCAGGCACGTCTGAGGTGTTCAATTTCCAGTAGAACATTTCTGTATCCGGTCCACAGGGCCCGGTTTCTCCGGCGGGTCCCCACCAATTATCTTCCTTACCAAGTTTGGCAATTCTTTTTTCCGGGATTCCCAGCCCTTTCCAAATATCAAAAGCCTCCTGGTCAAAAGGAGCATTTCCATCACCCTCAAAAACAGAAACTGCCAATCTATTTTTATCTATCCCCAACCACTCCTTAGAAGTCAAAAACTCCCAGCTCATTTGGATAGCCTCGTCTTTCCAATAATCTCCCAGCGACCAATTTCCAAGCATTTCAAAAAAAGTTAAATGCGTATCGTCCCCAACGTCATCAATATCTCCCGTCCTTATACATTTTTGTGCATCAGCCAAACGAGTTCCTTCCGGATGCTTCTGCCCCAATAAATACGGCACCAAGGGATGCATCCCGGCAGTTGTAAACAAAACAGTTGGATCATTCTCCGGAATCAAAGAAGCGCTGGGAATTATCTTGTGCCCCTTGCTTTTGAAGAAATCTAGATATTTTTGACGCAATTCCGAGGAATTCATATATTCTCTATTTTACATCAAAAATTATTTTCCCGCAATAACTAGAAATTATGCAAAAAAAAGGCGCGCATAAAGCCACGCCATGTCGAAAAAAATATGATGGTTTGATGGTAAGAGATTCTGTCTCTCTACGCAACGTGCACACTGCGATTTAAGACGAAGGGTTGGACCCCAGATCTCTCTCAGTAAGCGTGCCATAATCTACCCGCCTATGTAGGTCCCTAGACATAGACGCCGAGGATAGACTTTGGAAGCCAGGCAGAAGAGGCGGTATGACCTCCCGTAGTCTCAGTCCCGTACCAAAGACCGAGGTTTCAGTTCATCCAAAGGCCTTGGAGTAGCCAGTCCGTACCAGGAACGCTCGCGGATTATCTCACGACAGTCCGCCGCCCGAATTTCACGGATTCCATCAAACCATCGGGATTTCAACGACCTGTTTTAGATATTATCAAATAATAAAAAAAATACAACCAAAAACCGCCTTTCGGCGGGAAACGCCCTATACTAGGCTTTCCCTAGTACGAGGCGTTTAAAAAATGTTACGTGTAGCGGTCTGCGACAACAGTTGCGGCAAATGATTGAGGTTTTATGCGGGGCTCAAAACCATTGCTTTTTATAAGACCCACAACCTCCTTTACCATCTCTTTTGTCTTGCCCACTTCCCCAACGTCAGCATGTATATATTCAAACTGGTATCTTAGACCCAGCTTATTTTCCTTTTCTAATGTTTCTCGTAAGGACAATGCCAATTCACAAGACAAATAAACTTCCTGTAAAATTCTGTTCTTCCAGTTTATATTAGCAAACCTCTTTAAAAAATTATCGGGATAGTGCATTTTTTTTAGAAAAAATCTTCCACCCGCCCCCGTTCTTAAAATAACAATGGCAATTGGAAAAAACGGTTTATCAGACGAAGGAGAATCTGTGCCAACAATAACCTCATACTGAAAATCTGGCTTCTCTTGCATATAACCAAAAATCTCTTTTATAACTTCGTCTAAAGTTAAATTACCCTTGCTGGGGCTAAAAAAATGTCCGTTACTTAGTATTTCACTGACCATAGCTCAACATACTAAAAAAGGCTCAACGTGTCAATTAAGCCTTTTCTTAGGTGATAAATGGTGCGACGTCCGACGTCGCACCATTTATCACTCGGCTGATTTTACGATTTTTATAAATTCATCCGGTTTTAATGACGCCCCCCCAACCAGTAACCCGTTTGCTCCGGCAAACTTTATATAATCTCCAGAATTTTCACTTTTTACACTTCCGCCATAAAGTATTCTCGTTTCTGGCTTAACAACCCCTCGTATAAAATCAATCGACTCTTTTGTTTCCTCAACCCCGCAATTATTTCCGGTCCCAATCGCCCAGATCGGCTCATAAGCAACGTTTACGTTCTCCAAACTTTCAATCCCCTCTAATCCTTTTCTAATTTGCCTTTCTAAAACTTCTTTCTTTTTTTCAGCATCTCTTTCTTCTCCCGTTTCGCCAATGCAAAAAATAACCTTTAGTCCATTTTCTAAGGCCTCCCCAATTTTTTTATTTACTATTTCGTCGGTTTCTTTCAAATATCTTCTTCTTTCCGAATGTCCAATTATTACATATTCAACCCCTAAATCCCTTAGCATTGCTGTAGAAATTTCTCCGGTAAAAGCACCCTTATCCTCATAAAAACAATCTTGCGCGCCAAGAGTTAGTCCTTTTAATAGGGATAAATATATAAAAGGCGGACAAACGACAACTTCAGCACTAGCGTCTTCTGCTCCCTCTTTTATTTTACTAAAGATGTCTTCTGCCTCTTTCTGAGAGGTTGGATTCATTTTCCAATTAGCAACAATTAAGTTTTTCATAACGTTATAGATATAAATTATTATTATCTGATTTTACCATAACTCACATATAAAAAAAGTCCTCGACGAAGAATCCGTTCGAGGACCTGCCCTTACCCTCCTGGTAAGGGACTATTTTGTTCTGGCTGCGACTTCCGCGTACCGCACCGCCATCGCAGAGCTGAGTGCTATGATGACAACCATGCCGTACTTAAGGATAAACGGCCAGTTATCGGTCAGCGGGACTGTAGCGAACGCTACAAAAACCACGGCCACTAAGATAAGACACCACTGCAACGCCTTCTTCCTTGCTTTTTGCATTTTGGTCTCCATTCCCAGTACCTTAAAAACTATATTAAGTATAGCATAAAAGTATTACTGTGTCAATAGCTGTGGACAACGAAAAAACGGCTCCTTTATAGCCGCCTTTATTCTGTTAAAATCCTTGGACCCTTTTTTGTAATAGCAATTGTGTGCTCAAAGTGAGCCGACAATGAATCGTCGCGCGTGGCATATCCATAGCCGTCATCAGATTTTCTTAAATTATAGTCCCCCATTGTAACCATGGGCTCTATGCAAATTACCATTCCCTCGCGAAGATTGTCTCCTCCTCCCCTTTTACCAAAATTTGGCACTTTTGGATCTTCGTGAACTTCTTTACCAATTCCATGCCCGCATAAGTCGCGCACAACTCCAAATCCTTGGTCTTCAACAAATCTTTGTATTGTATTTCCAATGTCTCCAATCGTATTCCCAACTTTTGCTTTTTTAATTCCTAATCTTAAAGATTTTTTCGTAACGTCCATGAGTCTTTTTACTTCCCAGCCCGAGGCTGGTCCGCCTTGGGCGGAAAAAGAACCAACTAGCACGGTAATCGCAGAGTCTGTGTTAAAACCTTTATATAAGACTCCAAGGTCTAATTTTATTATATCGCCTTCTTTTAAAACATACCCCGAAGGAAATCCATGAACAATATTTTCATTTACTGAAGCACACAAAGAATAAGGAAACCCGGCGTATCCCTTAAAGGCCGGCTTTGCTCCACGCGACAAAATAAGAGCTTCTGCAGCCCTATCTAATTCTATAGTTGTAATTCCTGGCTTTACCATTTTCTCCAGTTCTCTTAAAACACTTGCCAGGATTTTCCCGCCTTCAGCGATTATCTTTATTTCTTCTTCGGTTTTTATGTTAATCATTGAATCGCAGATAAAACGTCTTTGTAAACGTCTGCCACTGATTGTTCTCCATTAACTTTACTGATTTTTAATCCGCGTTTTTCAAAATAATCAAAAATTGGGTAAGTCCTTTCAGCATATTCTTTCAATCTAACCTTAATCACTTTTGGGTCATCAAGCCCTTCTCTCCTCACCAACTTTGAACCGTCTAAGGGGCAGATGCTTAATTTTTCGGTTTCTTCGTTAAATAAAATAGAGTGGCGCATTAAATCGCAAATTCTTCTGTGAGAATTTCTGTAAATCGTCTGTTCTGGAGAAATTTCCAGCAAAACAGTTTTTATGCTTTCTTTTCCATAGAGGCTTTCCACAAAGGGCATCACCTTCTCTCCCTCGTACAATGTTCTTGGAGAACCAGCTAAAATTAAATTTTTACCCTCTTCAAATAATTTTTTTATTTCTTCAATTACAAGATAAGTAACAAACGGCGGACTGCATAAAATTCCCTTTACCCAATTGTCCTTTTCCTGCAAAATATCAAATTTTTGGTTGTCAAAATCAATAAATCTCGCCGGAGAATCTGCGGAAAGATCTTTTGCCTTTATAAATTCCCTTTCTAAAATTTTACTTGTTTCAAATAGATAAAAACTCAACTTACTTGAAAGAAGCTCTGCTTGGGTTCCCTTTCCTGCACCCGGGGCGCCAAATAAAATGATAACTTGTTTTTCCATAATTTATCTTAAATTTTCTTTGGTTGATTATTATAAAAGTATATCATAAGTAAAAAATAAAAAAAGAGC
>CAZMKW010000012.1:5165-16861 GCA_964567205.1 uncultured Candidatus Saccharibacteria bacterium
TCGTATTCGCGCATTTGGAGTTGCGCGTTAATCTGCCTAACAGTGTCTAATACAACGCTTACAACGATTAAAAGTGAAGTTCCTCCAACCAAAAACGTAAATCCGGTCACGCCCGTAAGCCCAGCAACAATCGACGGCAACACCGCTATTAATCCCAAAAATATAGCACCCGTAAATAACACCCTGTTTAAAATGTGTTTCATGAAGTCAGAGGTCGATTTTCCAGGTCTTACTCCAGGAATAAACCCTCCCATTTTTTGTAGGTTTTCAGCAATTGTTTTTGGATCAAACGTTACGGCAGTATAAAAATATGTAAATAAAATAACCAGCAAAAAGTATAAAACTCCGTGGATCCATACGTCGTTAAAGATTGTGCCAATACTTGTGGCAACACTTCCCACCCATCCTGCATACGTTCCAAAATAACTGGCTATCATTCCCGGAAATAGAAGTATTGATAAGGCAAAAATAATCGGGATGACTCCGGCCGGGTTAACACTCAATGGCAAATACGTTGATGTTCCGCCATACATTTTCATCCCCCTGACTCTTTTTGCGTAAGAAACAGGAATATTCCTGCGCGCCTCGGTAATTAAAACAACTCCAGCGATTATAACCACAGCCAGTATAAGAAACGCTAAATAGGCTGGTATTTGCGACGGGCTGTAAGATGAAAATGTCTGATAGATATTGATTGGCACTCTTGCGACTATTCCGGCAAAAATTAATAGAGAAATTCCATTTCCCATACCTTGTTCAGAAATTATTTCTCCAATCCACATTAAAAACATCGCCCCAGCCGTAATAGTTAAAATTGCCGACATTATAACAGGAAAAGTAAGTCCTGTAATAGTCCCTTGTTTTGCAAAAACCATTAGCATACCGTATCCTTCAAATGCGGCCAAAGGTATTGTTAACAGCCTAGAATACTGGTTAAATTTTTGCCTACCCGATTCCCCCTCTTCTTTATAAAGCTTTTCAAGCCCAGGAAAAATCATTGTTAAAAGCTGTAATATAATTGTAGCTGTAATGTATGGCCCAAGTCCTAATAAAACAATTGAAAAATTACTCAAAGCTCCTCCTGTAAATAAGTTTAAAAGACCAAAAACCTGATTCTGATCAAAGAATTTTCTTAAGTTTTCAGCTCCAATTCCCGGTATAGGAATATTTGCGGCTATTCTAAAAACTACGAAAAGAAAAATTACAAATAGAAGTTTGTTTCTGAGTTCCTTGTTTTTAAAAAGAAATTGTAATTTTTCGTACCACATCTTCAGTTAGTAGTTAGTAGTTAGTAGTTTGTAGAAATCTTTTAAAAAATCTACAAACTGCTCACTATAAGCTATTCTCTATTTAACGCTTCCTCCTGCTTTTTCTATTGCCTCCTTCACGGTTTTTGATGTTTTACAGTTTTCTACCACTAATTTTTTTGTGAGTTTTGGGGTTCCCTTGGGGCCACCTAAAATTTTAACTTTAGGAGTCTTTCCTTTTATACTACTTATAATACCACTTTTAATCAAATTATCCGGATTTATAATATCGCCATCTTTCGCGCTTTTCTCTAAAACTTCTATATTAACCACGACAAAGTCGCTATCCATTCTAAAACTCCTGTATCCTTTTAATTTAGGATATCTTTTAATTAACGATCTTATAATCGGCACCATCTTTCTTCCGGCTCTTGATTTTTGTCCCTTCATACCCTTTCCGGAATATGTTCCCTTTCTACCTCCCCTACCGACTCTTTTTTTATTCTTATTTTTATGTTTTCTTTTTAGTTCGTGAAGTTGCATGTTTTCTTGTACCCTTCATATATAAAATATCTTGTACCCTTCATTGGATAAATATACAAGAGGTTATATAAAAGGCTATTAAGCTTTACTTGGAGCCTTTAATTTTTTTAAAGCTTCTATTGTGGCTCTGGCATTATTTAGCTTGTTTTTTGAACCAGAAAGAATTTTGGAAGAAACATTTTTGATTCCTGCCAAATCACAAATAGTTCTAACTGCTCCTCCGGCAACTAATCCTCTCCCTTTTTTCTGCGGTTTCAATAAAATAACAGCCGGTCCCGATTTCGCTTCAACCTCGTGAGGGATAGTTTCGTTTACAATAACAACACTAACCAAATCTTTTTTTGCTCGCCTGGTGGCTTTCTCGATGGCTTGAGAAACGTCTTTTCCCTTGTCTATTCCTATGCCAACTTTACCTTTTTTATCGCCGGCAACCACGACCGCGCGAAAACTCATCCTTTTTCCTCCACCGGTAACTCTGGTAACCCTAGCCAGATCCAAAAGTTTTGTTTGAAATTCATCCTTTTGTCTATCTCTACCAAAACCAGCCCGGCCAAAACCTGGCCTTCTTTGTCTGAAACCGCCACTTCTCTGCCCCCTGTCTGAAACATTTTTGTCTCCTGCTGGCTGGTCTCCGGTAGGAATCGGTACAAAACCGTCATTCGGCTTTACGGGTTCTACTGGCGCATCCTTTGGAGCATCTTCCCCGCCCGTAACGCTTTGCGTATCAGTGCGGACAGATTTTTTTATTTCTTCTGTTGTCATAATTTTATTTCAAATTTTAAATATAACCGTTTATTACATAACTGTAATTCTGCGGAATTAACTAAAACTTAAGTCCTCCCTCCCTGGCCCCTTCGGCTACGGCCTTTATTCTGCCATGAAAAAGAATCCCGCCTCTATCAAAAACAACTTTTTCAATTTTCTTTTCTACGGCTTTTTTTGCTATTAATATGCCAACCTGTTTTGCCATATCAGATTTTTTCAGCTCCGACTTTCCCTTCCCCGACTTTAAATCGGCATCAGATGCACTCATTAAAATTTTTGCCTTGCTGTCGTCTATCAATTGAGCATAAATATGGGCATTTGACCTAAAAACAAATAATCTTGGCCTCTCTGTTGTGCCGTTCATATTTACTCTTATTTTCTTATGTCTCCTTTCTCTTTTTTCTTGTTTTGCTGACATGATAATTTAGTTTGTGTTTTGTAGAGCTATTTTGCAGAAGCAACGACTTTTTTACCTTCTTTTCTTCTGATTTTTTCTCCTTGATATTTAATTCCTTTGCCCTTATAAGGCTCTGATTTTTTCTGTTTTCTGATTAATGCCGCCATGTGCCCCACTCTTTCTTTGTCTGCTCCGGAAATTGTAACTACATTCTTCTCCACCAAAAAATCTACTCCGTCTATTTTTTTTATTTTAATGGGATTCGTAAAGCCCAAATTCAAAACTAGGGTATCTCCTTCAACGTTCGCTTTAAAACCAACTCCTTCAATTTCTAATTTTTTCTCAAAACCCTTGCTTGTTCCTTCAACCATATTTGATATTAAAGCTCTATATAAACCCCACAGTCCCCTGCCTTTTTTTGTCCCGCCAAGGTGGGATGGAGAAACTAAAATTATACCATCCTTAATCTCAACTTTGATTTCAGGATGTATAATTTGTTTTAATTCTCCTTTGGCGCCGGAGACCTTAATCTCCCCAGCATTAACTTCCACTTTAACGCCATCGGGTATTTTAATTGGTTTTTTTCCTATGCGTGACATGATAATTATATTATTACCCCATTAGAAGCCTCTGGGAAAATATTTTTTCATAAAAAATATTTTCTTGTAGCTCTCTTCTATCTGGGGGTAAAAAACTTTTATTTACTTCTAATAATCTTAATTTTAATAAATGGCTTCTGACGGGGCTACCAAACTTCGCAGATTATTTCTCCGCCCGCTTTCTGTCTTCTAGCGTCTTTATTTGTCATAAGGCCTTTTGATGTTGAAACTATCGACATTCCATATCCTCCATGAACCTTCCTAATTTTCATAGCTTCCTCATAAATTCTTTGCCCAGGTTTTGAAACCCTTTTAAATCCTGCAATAGCGGGCACATCATTATCATATTTTAAAGTAATTTTTAAAACTTTTATCTTCCCTTTTGTAGCCTTTTTTACTTCTCCAATAAATCCCTCCTTAGATAAAATCAGGGCAATCTCATTTTTTATATTTGATAAAGGAATCAAAACTTCCGTCTTATCGACAGCTTGAGCATTCTTTATTTGATTTAACATGTCTGTAATTGGATCAGTCATTTGAATTGAATTTTGAATTTAGTATTCTGTATTCTGAATTCTTTATTTTATTCTGAATTCTAGCTTCCAGATACTGAATTCCACTTTAATTACCAGCTTGATTTTTGAATTCCCGGGATTTCTCCTTTATTTGCCAATTCTCTAAAGCATATCCTGCAAAGTCCAAATTTTCTCATAAAACCATGTCTTCTCCCGCACTTAAAACAACGTCTTTGTTTTCTGCTGGAAAACTTTGGTGGTTTTTTTGCTTTTGCTTCTTGTGATGTCTTAGCCATTTTATTTGAATTTTGAATTTAGTATTCTGTATTCTGAATTCTTTATTCTGTTCTGAATTCTAACTTCCAGATACTGAATTCTATTTTTCCCGCATTGGGAATCCTAATAATTTATATAATTCTAATCCTTCTTCTTTACTTTTTGCATTTGTTACAACTGTAATTTCCAATCCAAAAATAGTTTTTTCCTTTTCTGTAAAAATTTCCGGGAAAGAAATGTGCTCCTTAAATCCTATAGAAAGGTTTCCGTTCTTATCCATTGATTTTGGGTTAAGGCCCTTGAAATCTCTTGATCTCGGCAGGGAAAGATAAGTCAGTCTCTCTAAAAAGTCCCACATCTTGCGCTTTCTTAAGGTAACAACAGCTGCTATCTCCAACCCTTCTCTTAATTTGAACCCGGCAATTGATTTTTTCGATTTAACCAAATTTGTTTTTTGACCGGCGATTAAAGACAGGTCCTGCATTATAAGGTTTTGTATCTTTTCTCTTTCTGAAGCAGATTTTCCCACAACCGCCTTACCAAAAGAGCTATTCAAAACAACCTTCCGTATAGATGGAACAGCCATTACGTTTTTATATCTGGGCGCCCCATTAAGGGTCATTTTCATCATTTCTGGCACCACCTCTTTATTGTATTTTTCTTTTAAGCTTTGCATATTATATTTCCTGATTGCATTTTTTACAAATTCTTTTTTTAACATCAAAAGAGCCCTTAGACTCTATCTTGTATCCTACTCTTGTCGCTTTTCCGCACTTTGGACAAATTAATTTTATATTAGAAACGTCCATTGGTACCGGAATATCAACAACTTGTCCTTTTTCACCCTCTCTTTTCGGCCTAATGTGTTTTTTCTTTAAATTAATCCCTTCAACCAAAACTTTCAACTCTTTTGGCATAGCTTTCATTATTTTTCCAGTTCTGCCCTTATCTTTTCCTGCTGTTATCAATATTGAATCTCCTTTTTTAACTTTCATTGTATTGAAATTCTATTTTATAATTCTAAAGCAATTCCGACGCCATCATTGCTATTTTATCAAAACCTTTATCTTTAACTTCCTTGGCTGTTGGCCCCAAAACCCTGGTGCCTTTTGGCTCCTTGCCGTCTCCCAAAATCACTGCGGCGTTGTCGTCAAATCTTATATAAGAACCATCTTCTCTTCTGAATTCTTTTCTCTGTCTTATAATTACCGCCTTTACTTTTTCATGTTTTTTTACTATTTTTCTAGGCTCTGCCTTTTTTACCGCAGCTACAACAATATCTCCTAATTGGGCATACCTTTTGCGCGTTCCCCCGGGCACGTTAATAACCTGGATAATTTTTGCTCCACTATTATCTGCGACTTTTAACATTGATCTTGGCTGTATCATCGTGTTTAAACTTTTTTAATAACTATCCAATTTTTATCTTTAGAAATCGGCTTTGTTTCTTCTATCTCAATTCTATCTCCCACATGATATTCTTGGTTTTGGTCATGCGCTTTATATTTTTTGTGGACCTTAAACTTCCTTTTATATTTAGGATGTTCTTTTATTCTTTCAACCAAAACCACAACGGTCTTTTGCATCTTATCTGAAACCACAATTCCTTGTAATAATTTTTTAGGCATGCTCTTTAATAATGGTTAATATTCTCGCCAACTCTTTCTTCGTACTATTAACTTCCTTAACGTTTTTTAACTTTCCGGATGAAAACTTAAACCTAAGATCGCTTAGTTTTTTCCTCAATTCCTGGACGTTTTTTCCCAATTCCTTTTTATCTTTTTTCCTTAAATCAGCTGTTTTCATAATCCTTAAATAATTAGTTTGTTTGTCCCGCTTAGCAGGATAAGTGTTTGCTACCGCTCCCTTAAATACTATCTTTTTTAACAAATTTTGTTCTAATTGGCAACTTATTTCCTGCTCCCTCTAAGGCTTCTTTAGAAATATCCTCTTTCAACCCGTCCAATTCAAAAATTATCCTGCCTGGCCTTATCGAATAAACGTAATGATCAACGCCTCCTTTTCCTCCTCCCAACGCGACTTCAGCTCCCTTAAAAGTAACCGGCTTATCAGGAAAAATTCTAACCCATAGTTTCCCTCCTTTCTTTAAGTATCTTATTATGTGCCTTCTGGCGGCCTCTAATTGCCTTGCTGTTATCCACTTTGTATCCATGGCCTTCAATCCAAAGCTGCCAAAATTGATTTCAGTTGCTCTAGTCTCAACAGCTCCGCGGGCTCTTCCTCTGCCTTTGTGCCATTTTCTGTGTTTAACTTTTTTCGGCATTAATAAGCTCATATTTGTATTTATTCAAATTTTTCGCCTTTATATATCCAAACCTTTATACCAATTTTACCGTAAGTACATTTTGCTTCGTCGTGTGCATAATCGATATCTGCCCTGATTGTGTTTCTTGGCATTCTTCCCTGTCCCAGCCATTCTCGCCTGGCAATTTCAATGCCGTTTAAACGGCCGGACACTTCCATCCTTATTCCCTTTACCTCTCTGTTTCCCATAACTCTCTCAATTGATTTCTTTAAAACCTGCCTAAAAGGCATACGTTTTTCAATTTGCTGGGCGGCCATTTGGGCCACCAGTGCAGCTGAAATCCAAGGGTTCTTCACTTCTTTTATCTCTATCTTTATGTCTCTAATCGTCCTTTTTTTTATTTTCCTTCTTATTTTATTTTCTAGATCTTTTTTTAAAATTTCTACTCCGGTGCCTCCTCTACCGATAATCAATCCCGGTCTGGCTGTTTCTATAATCACATTCAATTTATTTGCAGAGTGCTCTATTTCTATATTGGCTACCGATGCTTCTATCAACTTTTTTCTTAAAAAATCTTTGATCAAAAAGTCTTCCTCCAAATACTGAGGCATTTTTCTACCGTAAAAACCACGGATATTCCAATCTTCTGTTCCCTTTATTCTAAATGATTTTGGATGAACTTTATGTGCCATTGTCGCTTGCTATTTAATTCCGCGGAATTACAACTAGTGTAACGGGCGGTTTTAATTTAAAATTTAAAATGCGAAATTATTTTTTTGTTTTTGACTTTTTAATTGAACTTTTAACTTTTACTTTTTGATTTTTAACTTTTTTTATTTCCTCTGCCGGTTTTTCAATTTTTTCTTCCTTTTTCACAGATGGAGTCATAGCTTTCTCTGACAATATCAATGCTATGTGCGCAGATCTTTTTATAATAGGATATGCTCTGCCACGAGACATCGGATGCCATCTTTTTAATTTTGGTCCCTCATCGACAGTAATTTTGGAAATAAATAAATTTGATTCTTCTAGTTGAAAATCGTGTTTTGCAGACGCCACGGCGGAATTCAAAAGTTTTAATACCGACCTGGCTGATTTATTTGTTGTAAACAAAAGTATCGACTGAGCTTCTAGCACCATCTTTCCGCGCACCAAATCAATCACTTGCCTAACTTTCCTTGGCGCCGTCCTTAAATTACTTAATTTTACTTTTATTTCCATATTTTTATCTTCCTTTTGTATTGTCGCTATTTTTTAACTGGCCCCTTTGCCACCGGTGCAATTGTTTCCACTTTTGCTGCCTCCTTTTGCTCGGCTCCCGCCTCTATGTCCCTCTGCATTCTGCCTCCGTGCCTCACAAACTTTGTTGTTGGCGCGAATTCTCCCAATTTGTGCCCAACCATATCCTCTGAAACGTAAACTGCCACAAAGTCTTTTCCATTGTGCACGCCAAACGTGTGTCCAACCATTTCTGGAGAAATAGTAGAATGTCTTGCCCAGGTTTTAATAATCTTTTTTTCGTCCTTTCTCAAATTTAAAACCTTCTCAAGTAGTTTTTCGTCAATATATGGTCCTTTTTTTAAACTTCTTGCCATAGTTATATAAATTGCTTTCTCAATTTCTATTTTTTACGTCTTTGAATAATTAACTTATTTGACCATTTCTTTCTGTTTCTTGTTTTTACTCCTAAAGCCGGCTTACCCCAAGGAGTTTTTGGATGTTTCAAACCGATAGGCTGTCTGCCCTCTCCTCCGCCGTGTGGATGATCTACAGGGTTCATGGCAGAACCCCTAACGTGTGGCCTTCTGCCCTTTAATCTCGATTTGCCCGCTTTGCCCATACTATAAAACCTATTTTCTGGGTTTGAAACCATGCCAATAGAAGCGAAACATTCTGCCTTAAATTTTCTGACTTCAGTAGACGGCATTTTCAAGTTCACAAGGTCTCCATCATGAGCTAACACTTGAGCTGAAGATCCGGCAGATCTTACTATTTTTCCGCCCTTTCCGGCTTCTAACTCAACATTATATACTGCCGTTCCAACGGGTATGTTTTTCAATTTTGTTCTGTTTCCTACGGTAATCGGCGCTGTCTCTGAGAAAATAATTTCTCCGCCAACTTTCAAATTGTGTGGAGCGATAATATATTGTTTTTCCTTTACCTGCCCTGAGCTTGTCGAGGGGTATTCTATTAAAGCAATAAAAGCTGTCCTATTTGGATCATATTCTAGGGCTATTACTTTTGCAGGAATATCCATCTTCGTCTGTGAAAATTCTATAATTCTGTAAAGTTTTTTAACTCCTCCTCCTTTATGCCTAACTGATATTCGTCCGGAGCTGTCCCTGCCAACACTTCTTTTTACATATTTCAAAAGACTCTTTTCTGGCCCTTTTCTGGTCAGCTGTGAAAAGTCTATGCCGGTCATTCCTCTTCTTCCGGCTGTTGTTGGTTTATATATCTTCATACTATAAAATCTATAAAATCTCTATTTTTTGACCGTTTTTTATTTTTACAACTGCTTTTTTATATGCTTTCCTAAATCCTTCTGTCTTTCCCAGCCTTCTCTTCTTTGCGGGGATTTTTATTATATTCACAGACAAAACGTTTACTCCATAAATTCCTTCTACTGAATTTTTTATCTCTTTTTTATTATAATTTGGAGAAACTTCGAAAATGTATTGGTCTTTTTCTGCTAAATAACTGGCTTTTTCAGATATATGAGGTTTTTTTATGGCGTCGTATGAAAATTTTGCGTTACTCGTTTTGGGTGCCACAGCCTTTGAGGTTTCTTCCTTTTTCTCGATTTTCTTCTCGAGCTTGGCAGTTATTTTAGTAGCTGAAAGCTTCTCCGGCTTTTTTGAAACAGGTTGCCCCTTGGGTCGCGCTTTCTCTATCTCTTTCTTTTTCTTTAAAAAATCTAATAAAGCCATAATTACTTAGTAAAAGTTTTTTCTATTGTCTTAATACTTTCCTTAGTCAGTAACAAGTATTTGCAGCCTTCTATATATTTTCTTAATGAAGGGTGCGAGCAATCTTCGATATTATTTAATAAATGTTTTCTCGATGGTTTTTATACTTTCCTTAGTCAGTAATAAGTATTTGTGATTCAATAATTCCAAAACGTTCAAATTCCTTGCATCATCAATGGATGTTTTGTTTATATTTCTCGCTGATAAAAATATCTTTTTGTCGTAATCTGGCAACGCAATCAACGTTGATTGGTCTTTGCATGGCAGTTTTCCTAACGATTTTGCCATTTCCTTTGTTTTTCCTTCCGATTCAATTTTGTCTAAAACAACCAACTCCTTCTCTTTTGCCTTCTGGCTCAGCACCATGAATAAAGCTTTTCTCCTCATTTTTTTAGGGACTTCTCTTTCAAAATCTCTTTCGTTCCTGGGGCCAAATGTAATTCCTCCTCCTTTCCACAATGGTGAGCGGATTGATCCGTGCCTAGCCCTTCCTGTTCCTTTCTGCCTCCATGGTTTTCTACCTCCACCACTTACCTCTCCTCTATTTTTGGTGTGGGCGGAAACCTGGCGCTTATTCCCAGACAAAGAAACTGCTATCTGGTGAACCAAATCAGCATTAAATTTTATATCAAAAATATCCTTAGGCAAAGTTATTGCTTCCAACTCTTTTCCTTCTTGATTATAAACTGGATATTTCATATCTTTTAGTTATCTTGCTTTTAATCTCTAATTTCCAGCAACGTCCTTTTGGTACCGGGAACTGCACCTTTTATTACTAACAAATTACTTTCTTTATCAACTTTCATTATTTTTAAATTTTTGACTGTGATCCTTTCATAACCCATGCGTCCGGGCATTTTTCTTCCTTTCTGTACGTGCTGTGGAAATCTTCTTCCGGTAGAACCAATTGTTCTCTGCTCATGCTTTACGCCATGGGTAGCATTTCTGCCATGAAAACCATGTCTTTTAACTCCTCCTTGAAACCCTTTTCCTTTTGAAATTCCGGAAACTTTTACAATTTGACCCTCTTGAAAGGCAGAGGCATTTATTTCGTCGCCTATATTTAAACTAACGCCTTCTTGGGACACCCCCTTAGTCCTATGTTCTTTTATAAACCTATATTCTTTCCCTTTCATGGACTTACCTATTTTGCTTTTTTTCTCTATCTTTTGAAAACCAACCTGTAGGGCCTCGTATCCATCCTTTTCTATACTTTTCTTCTGCAAAATATAACAAGGTCCAGCTACAATTAAAGTAACCGGCGTTGATTTGCCGTCTTTGTCAAACATCTGGGACATTCCAATTTTGTGGCCTAAAATAAATTTCGAATTCATGAACGATACAATTTAACTATTAACTAAAAATGGGCTATTGCCCATTTTTATTTGGCAATGTTGTTATTATTGGACTATTTTTATTTAAAAATATCCATAAAAGTTAACAATCGCTCGCTTAACTAATTTTTTATCTAATTAAGTATCTTACTAAATTTTTATTGTAATGTCAACCCCGTTAGAAGTCTTGAGCAAAAATATTTTTAATAAAAATATTTTTGCATACTCATTCCAATGTCTTTCCCTCCATAATCCTAACCTGCTAAAAATTATGTTAAGTAGTCGAGACTTCTAACGGGGTCAACGCCTATCCTCAAATCTTTATCGTTATATCCACGCCGGACGGAAGGTTTAAGTCTCTTAATGACTCTATGATGTCTTGCCCGGGATTTAAAATATCAATAATTCTTTTATGAACTCTCATTTCGAATTGCTCTCTGGCGTTTTTATGTACGAAAGACGATCTGTTTACGGTATATTTTAAGATTTCTGTCGGCAGTGGTACAGGACCCAAAACCTCCGCTCCGTATCTGTTAGCAATATCGATAATCTGTCTTGCAGAATTATCAATAATTTTATGGTCGTATGCCTTAAGCTTTATGCGAAGTTTTAATTTCGCATCTTGCGCAGCAGGTACATTTTTAGGAGCATCGGAAGCGCCCTTCTGTTCATCCTTCTTTACCGGCTTTTTCTTAGTTGTTATTTTTTTTGTGGCAGGCATTCTACTTTGTTATCTTTGTTACAACTCCAGATCCGACTGTTTTTCCGCCTTCTCTAATAGCAAA
>CAZMKW010000013.1:0-15835 GCA_964567205.1 uncultured Candidatus Saccharibacteria bacterium
CCGGGAAATAATAGAAAATGGATTTTAACTACACTATAATAATCTACATAATTTTAGGAGTAATCCCCTCTTTAATTTGGTTAGCATATTATCTCAGAGAAGACGTTCACCCCGAGCCAAAAAAAATGATAGTAGTAGTTTTTTTATGGGGGTGCGTAATAACAATTCCTACTTTTTTTATACAAATAGGGCTCACAAATTTATTGAACGGTGTTGAAATAAACTTTACGGCAAAAAACTTAATGTATTGGTTTTTCGTAATAGCTTTTACAGAAGAGTTTCTTAAGTATCTTGTCATTAGACTTAAAGTAATTAATAGCCCTCACCTAGATGAGCCACTTGATATAATGCTTTATATGGTGATTGCCGCCCTGGGTTTTGCAGCGGTAGAAAATGTTCTTTATTTATTTGCTCCAGTAGGCCAATTTTCTCTTAATGCTTTTATAAGTAGAACGCTAATTATAACTTTAATACGTTTTGTAGGGGCAACATTTTTACACACTTTGTGCTCGGCTGTTATTGGATATGCCGTGGCAATATCTTTGTGCGACCAAAAAAACAGACTTCTGGAAGCAAGTTTTGGAATATTTATGGCTGTGGTCTTGCATGGACTCTACGATTTTTCTATAATGACATTAGGCGGGTATCTAAAATTTGCTATTCCCGCGCTCATTATACTAACGCTCGCCTTCTTTGTTTTTTCGAGTTTTGAAAAACTTAAAAAAATAAAGGGGGTATGCAAGCTAAACTGAAAAATGAATTTAGTATTCTGAAGGCTGAATTTGGAAGAGAATAAAGAATCCGAAATTCTATATTCAACACTCTATTCAAAACACAGAATACTAAATTCGAAATTCACATAATTTCATGGTAAAAAAAATCAAAGCAGAGGAACCAGCAAATGATATTAAAAATAAAAACGCCCCTGTTAGCGGGATATTTGACCAGGACGGAGAGCTTGTAGTCGACGTTTATGAAACAAATTCTGATTTTGTTGTTTTGGCCGCAATCGCGGGCATCCAAATAAAAGACTTAGATATTTCTCTGGAAAAAGATATGATGATCATAAAAGGAGACCGATGCGATCCACATACTCATCCCGACAAAAAATATTTTTACCAGGAATGCTATTGGGGACCATTTTCTAGAAAGATTGTTTTGCCAGAAAACATTGATATAGATAAAGCAGATGCCCAAATAGACAAAGGAATTTTAACGGTAAAAATACCGAAAAATGAAGAAGAACTCAAAGGATCCCCAGAAAAAATTGGCGTAAAAATTTCATAACAAGCCATTAAAATAAAAAAGCGCCCTAAGGCGCCTTTTTATTTTAATTTGTGCCGGCGGTGGGACTCGAACCCACAACTCTTGCGAGATTAGTTCCTAAGACTAACGCGTATTCCAATTCCGCCACGCCGGCTTGATTACTTTCTAATTATACGCAGAAGACGTTGAGATGTCAAAACTATTGACACGATTTATATTATATGATATAATCGGGACATCATAAAGAAAGCCCTTTGACAACTAGTTGAATCACTTTCTGGCACAAACGTGCCGGACAACTGTTTTCATTGGACTTCTTACGAAACGAAGGAGACTGCTATGAGAAACTTGACGATGTTGATTGTTGTGTTGGCGCTGGCCGCGGTTCTCTGTGGTTGCGAGTGCAACCGTCAGCAAACCGTAAACTTCGACCCGGTGATCGAGTGCAGGCCAGTTGTCAACGTGTACGTCGACAACCAGGCCCAGGCCAGCAACGCCTACGGGCTTCAGGAGAGGCCCAATAGACAACCCTGCTACAGAAGCACCCGCAACGAGGACGCCTATTGTGACGACCTCCGTAGGGCGGAGCTCCAGGGACGAATCCGGGAGTTGCGCCGGCAAATCTCGGAAGATAGCTGCCGGTAAGTTCCGGTAGCAATACGAAATAAAACTTGAGAAGGAGAAGAGAGATGAAAAAGTGGCAGAAGTGGACTATTGCAGGTGTCGTAACGGCGATTCTAATCGCCGCTCTGGTGATCGCGATCGTCGAGACGGTCTCGTCAAACCGAGCGGCCAAAGAGGCCGAGGCCAAGGTGGTCGCGCTCGAGAAGAAGGTGACGAAGCCGACGCCGACCGAAACGCCGGAAGAGAAGGCTCACAAGTCCAACATGGACTCGTGGCTGAAACACAAGGACTCGGCGACGCTCCCGGCACAGATCGCTCTAGCGCCGAACTGGGAAAAGGTTGTCCGCCAGATGGCGGATGAAGGCTTTACCAGCCACGACCAAAGAGTCGTGGATATGACCGGGCGGAAGATCTACGCCATCGCCGGCGACCGCGCCACGGCAATAGTCCTGGAATATGTTAACGACCCCAGGGCGATTGTGGCAGAGAACGCAAAATGGTGGTATAAGACTTACTGTCCGGGAGCAATCCTGGACAAGATCGAGACGAAAAAGCCGACGCCACCACCCCCGCCGGTTCGACCCCGCATAGACCTCCGCACGCTCCAAAGTTTGGAACGACGAGTGAACAGCCTGGAGGTAGCCTACGAAAACGCCCACCGAAGCCGGCAAACGGTGAGCCAGGTAACAACGGAGGAAAAAACTCCCTCTTATGATTGTCTCCGCATGGAGATGAAACTATTGGAGAGGGAGCGCGAGATCCTCCGAGAACTCAACGCCGCAAAAACGGCGCTGAGAACAGCCCAAGGAGGCTGAAGCACGCAAGTGCACAACTAGGCGCCTTCGATTATTCTTCGGAATAGTTGAAGGCGCTTTTTCTTTTACATAAAAACAACGCAAGTCTTTGCGTTGTTTTATTTTTTTAAATAGTTAAATTATTTTATTATAATCCAAAAAGTCCGCTCACAAAGGTCAGGGCAGTGGCAGATAAAACTAAAATGACAACACCTATAACAACAGCAACCAAGCCTTCTTTTGCCACTGACATTTTTGACGGATTAGCGCTAGCAGAAACATATATAATACCCACCACAATAAAACCAATCGTTGCTAAAGGAATGGCCAGTTTGCCAAGATTTGTCGCAAAAGCTTTAGCTATACTTTCCGGACTTTTGTCGTCAGCAGCAAAAGTAAGCGCGGGTAAAAATGAAACCACGGACGAGAAAATTGAAATTAATGTTTTTTTATTCACTTAATTAGAAACCCTCTTTATATGACTACGCTGTCAATTTCAGAGGTTAATATTATAAATCATTAATACTTTAGTTATTGCTGTTATTTGCCAAGCCATGCATTCATTGTTGCGACATTAGCCGTCTGAACGACCACAAACGATGCCACGCTCCCAAATCTAGAATTAATCATATTGTTCCTTTGTGACTCTGACATACTATTCCACGTCTGGCTTTGTTGAAGTATTTCATTAGTGTCACTGGTCGGCGACCCACCCGTTACTGCTTGATAGGCAGCTGCACTTCCTATCTCGTCACCAGTAATTCGAGAAGCGTCTATGCCACCGCCGCTTCCTGGTCCACCAGCGCCGCCACCATCGCAACTTCCATTTAAGCCGAATAAGGTGTTTACCATTGGACAAGCGTTAGCGGCCAATGCTACCAATATTGTTCCTATTACAGCGGCAATTAAAGCTTTTTTTGCTAACGCCATCCTCTCTGGAGCTGCCGCTGCAGAAATATACAAAAGACCGGCTATGATAAAACCAATGGCAACAAGGGGCGTTCCAACACCAACGGCTATAGTTTTAATATTATTTAATATACTACCAGCTGTTTGCGCCTGCACCAAAAACGGCAATAATAATACGCTTAAAAAAATTAAAAATAATATCTTTTTGTTCACCCCGTTAGAGGCTTGTCTTTATATGATTAAAATAATCAATTTCAGACAGCTATTTTATTGCGTTATGAAATCCCGCTTGGCCCGTGCCCCTAACGGGGATCATTAAAATCTGGCTCTTTTTTTATTATAAACCAAAAACACCACTAACCAAACCAACTGCTCCATTAGCAACAATAACCACTACAGTTCCTATTACGGCTGCAAGTAAACCTATTTTTGCAGATTTAAGTCTTTCTGGGGCTCCGGCGGCCAATAAAAACATAATACCCGTCACAACCCACATAACAACCACCACTCCTGTCGCAACAGAAAGTGCTGTTCTGGCGGCAGCAAGAGCCATGTCTCCAAGGTCTTGGGCAAAAATTAAACTAGGCAGGGCCAAAAACCCAAATGATGCCAATAATATTTTTTTGCTCATAATAATATAATTATCTTAATATTTATAAAATTGTTTATGTTGTAATTTTTATATTTAAATTAGATAGTCAACATTTTTAGCTCAATCATTTGTGCACTGTCCGGAACTGTCGCATGTTACCTCCGAAGATTGCTCGCTCTGCGAACCGGATGTTAAAACACTTGATATTATCGCAATTATTGAAAATGCAAGTATGCCCACAATTACTCCTACCACACCCCATATAACAGCCTGCCTCGCTTGTTTAATTTTTTCAGCATCTCCTTGGGAAGTTAAAAACAAAATACCGGCGATAATAAAAGCAATCACAGCAACCGCCCCAAATATTAATCCGGCCGCCATTTCTATGCTGTGCAATAAGGGCTTAATACTGGTAATACATGGCCCGGCCACAGGACAAGATCTCACCTGTGCAAGAGTTATCAAAGGTAAAATCAAAAATCCTAATAAAGTCAAAAATAAAAGTTTTTTATCCATATTTTTTCTATGTCAATTTTTGTCCCGCCGTTTGCGATAATGGGCCCCCGGCGGGACAAAAAGTATATTGCAACTGTTTACCTTATCACGCTTCCTACCACTGCGATTATTGAGAATGCAAGAATTCCGACAATTACACCGGCTACTCCCCATAAAAATGCTTGCCTTGCTGTCTGAACTTTTTCCGGCTGTCCTTGAGCTGTCATAAATAAAACTCCGGCAATAATAAACATTATTACGGCTACCGCTCCGAATACCAACCCAGCAGCATTTTCCAGTTTATGAATTAAGTCTTGGAGACTACCGACTGTGCCATATCCTCCCGGGGCAACACCTTCGATTTGAGCCGATACTGCGATTGGCAAAAGGAATGATCCGATTGAAGATAATATTAATTTAATCTTTTTCATTTTTTATTGCGAGCGAAGCGAGCAACCCCGCCCCCTAAGCTCTATGTCTGCGTTTTGTTAAAAACACTTACAGCATAGAGGGCGGGATGAATTCACTATCGCTCATTCATCTTTTATATTTTGATACTTATAAGCTAAATCGACCTTTAGAACTTAATTTTAATTAAATCTCGAAAATTAAATTTACTTGCCAACAACGCTTACGACTATCTGAATTATGGCGTCAGCGGCCAAAGCAATAGCTATACCTGCTACGGCGTATATTAAGGTTTTTTTTGCTAAACCCGTTCTTTCCGGGCTTCCAGCCGAAGTGAGATAAAAAAAACCAGCCACTATAATCATTATCGTAGCTAAGGCGCCAATAAGACCGGCGACGGCCGTAGCAATTCCCGTTAAAAGAGTAGAAAAGTCTTTCGGTCCAATAGGCGTAATGCCAGCTGCGACACTATTTTGTGAA
The DNA here is from genome assembly GCA_964567205.1 of uncultured Candidatus Saccharibacteria bacterium. Classification (GTDB taxonomy): domain Bacteria; phylum Patescibacteriota; class Minisyncoccia; order Minisyncoccales; family Staskawiczbacteraceae; genus XYD1-FULL-39-28. Next base: position 5,569 of record CAZMKW010000013.1, read on the forward strand.
AAAACCAAAGACACTAAACACAATAAACATAGAAGCGCTGCCGAGTATATTGTTTTTTTATTCATTTATATTAAGTATATATTACGTCGATCGGTCGTAATGCAAAATGTTTTTTACATTACTCCCTCGCTTGTAATTATTGTACAATATTATAAAAAATATATACAATGTTAAGCCTGTGGATAAACTTGCCCCGAGCTCTTGTTTTGAGCCGTGACGAAGGATGTCTAAGGGTTAATCTTTTAGGCAAGCCCCCGAGGCGACCTTATCTCCCTCCTCTAATCTCATTATTCTAATTCCCTGCGTTGCTCTTCCCAATAAAGATATTGATTTTACGCTGGTTCTTATAACCTGTCCTTTTCTGGAAATAACAATTAAATCTTCCTCGTCTGCCACGTCCTCTAAAATAGAGGACATCACAATAGGTCCTGTTTTACTTGTGATTTTAGCTGCTTTAATTCCGGATCCGCCCCTACCTTGAGTTTTATACTGCGAAATCTCTGTTCTTTTTCCGTAACCATTTTCCATAACTATCAATAAATATTGCTTAACTGGCTTTTGAGTTTTTTCGTCTATAGGTGGATTTTTTTCAATTACATCCATACCAATAACTTCGTCCCCGCTTTTTAGGCGTAAACCCTTCACTCCGGCCGCCCCTCTTCCCATCGGTCTTATGTCTTTTTCTTTAAATCTTATTGAAATTCCGTTTTTAGTTGCCAAAATTATATCGTCTTCGCCGGTTGTTTTAACAACTTTTTTCAAGGCGTCTCCTTTCTCTAATTTTATAGATATAATTCCAGATTTCCTAACATTTTCAAATTCTTCTAACGCAGTCTTTTTTATCCTGCCGTTTTTTGTAACCATCACCAGGTATTTATCTTTATTCGGGGCACCCTTCGGGTCGTCCTTACCAGGTGCGGGTTTTTCCATTGGGATTAACGACAAAACTTTTTCCTCGGTTGACAATTCCAAAAAGTTTAAAATTCCTCTACCCCTCGCTACTCTTGTGCCCTCAGGAATTTCGTAAACCTGCGTCTGAAAAACTTTTCCAGAATCGGTAAAAAACATTAAATTATCGTGTGTTGAAGCGCACAAAAAGTGCTCTACAATATCGTCTTGCATTGTTTTCATTCCCATAATTCCTTTTCCTCCGCGCTTCTGGATTTTGTATGTAGTAGGATTAATTCTTTTTATATATCCTCCGGTAGTTAGTGTAACAATTGTCTCTTCTAACGGAACCAAGTCAACCTCTGTAATTTCTCCCAACTTTCCTTTTACAACCTTTGTTCTTCTTTTATCTCCAAATTTTTCTTTCAACTCCACAAATTCTTTTTTAAGAATTGCTTTTAATTTTTCCGGGCTCTTTAAAATCGCCATCAATTCTTTAATCAATTCCAAAATTGCTTTAAGTTCGTCCTCAATTTTTTGCCTTTCCAGTCCTGCCAATGTCTGCAACCTCATCTCCAAAATAGCAACTGCCTGTCTTTCTGACAGTTTGAATTTTTTCATCAAATTTTCCCTGGCCTCGTCTTTGTCTGCGGATTTTTTGATTGTCTTAATTACTTCGTCAATATTTTTTAGGGCAATCATCAAACCCTCTAAAATATGCGCTCTTTCTTTTGCTTTTTCTAAGTCAAACTTTGTTCTGCGGGTAACAACTTCCTCCCTGTGTTTAATAAAATATTTTAAGACATCTGACAATGACAGAATTTCCGGCTGTATTCCGTCAACCAAAGCCAGTAGGTTCAGGTGAAAAGTTTTTTGTAGGTTTGTAAACTTATATAATCTATTTAAAATTCTTTGTGGCTGGAATCCCTTTTTAACATCAATAACAACTCTCATTCCTTCTCTGTCAGACAAATCTCTGATATCTCTTATCCCTTCAACTTTCTTCTCTGTAACTAAATTTGCCAAATCTTCAACCAAAGTAGATTTTAAAACCTGATAAGGAATCTCTGTAATTACAATTTGTTCTGACCCATCTTTTTTCTCAACAACATCCGCTTTTCCGCGCATTAAAATAGATCCCTTGCCTTGCGAATATGCAGAAATTATTTCTTTCTGGTCGTAAATTATTCCGCCTGTCGGGAAATCAGGCCCCTGGATAAATTCAAATAAATCCTCTGTTTCTGCTTTTGGATGATCTAATAAATGGGTGCAGGCATCAAGCATTTCCGTTAAATTATGCGGGGGAATATTTGTGGCCATTCCGACCGCAATTCCCAGTGTTCCATTTAATAAAAGTTGTGGTAATGGGGCTGGTAGGACAACCGGCTCCTTGCGTGTCCCATCATAGTTATCAACAAAATTAACCGTGTCCCTATCAATATCTTGGAGCATCAATTCTCCAATTTTTGTAAGCTTACATTCTGTATACCTCATAGCAGCTGCTCCGTCTCCATCAATTGAGCCCCAGTTTCCCTGGCCGTTTATTAACGGGTATCTCATATTAAAATCCTGCGCCATTCTGACCATAGACTCATATACAGCCGTATCTCCATGCGGATGGTATTTTGCCAAAACATCTCCGGTAACCGCCGCTGATTTTCTAAATTTTCCACTAGCTGAAAGTCCCAGCTCATTCATAGCATATAAAATTTTCCTGTGGACGGGCTTAAATCCGTCTCTAACATCAGGAAGCGCGCGAGAAACAATAACCGACATTGCATAGTCGATGTATGACTCTTTTAACTCAGTTACCATTTCCCTCTGAGTCACATTTCCCCTTATACTGTCTCCCTGTTTCCCGTCTTCTTGGGCACGCGGTTTTGCCTTCTTGTCTTGAACCTCGTCGGAGGATTCTTTTTTGTCGTCTTTTTCTTCTGCCATGTTATTTATCTTGCGCATCGGGCGCTAAGTTTTGATTGTTTTCTAATTCCGGCCGTACCGATATATTTTCATCACTTGGAGAAATATTATTCAAACTATCAAGTGATGGCATTTCGGGCATTTCAGAAGTATCAAGCGCCGGAATATTTATAGTCCCCATAGACTCTCCTATTTTCGAAAATTTATTTATTGTGCCCCTAACCCAGAAAAATCCCATCACCACGGCTAGGACAGCAACGATTGTCCATAGGATAATCTTTTTTTTAATCTCTGGTAAAGCCTGCAATTTTTCCAAAAATTTTCTAACTTTTTCGGCAAAATCCATTAATTTTACGGTTGCAATACTACTATTTCCATTCCATCGCTCGGCAACGTGGATGATTTTACAACAAGTTTATCTATTGGGGTTACTGAATTTTTTCCCATTGATTTTAAAAACTTTGAAACGTCTTCCAGCTTTTCTTTTAAGTTTGGCAAAGCATAATGCATTGGGATTACAATTTTTGGCTCAATTTGTGAAATTATTTTTTGAGCTGAAACCGAATCAATCGTAAATTCTCCTCCCACAGGAATCATCAAAACATCAACAGCTTCTATTTTTTCTAATTGCTCGTCTGCTAATTGTTTTTGACCTAAGTCTCCCAGATGGCAAAATTTCATTCCTTCAGCTTCAATTACATAAATCGTATTTTGCCCTTTTTCTTTGCCCTGTTTGTCATCGTGAAAAGCAGGTATTCCTTGTATAAAAACTTCTTTAACTTCATATTCTCCCGGACCGTCTATTATAAAAGGTTCACCTTTAATGCCTTTTACGTTATTGTGATCGTGATGGTCGTGCGTAACCAATAAAATATCGGCCGAAAGATTCGGAAGTTTTAAGCCTGTGGCTTCGTCGTATGGATCAATCACAATATCAGCCGAATGATCCCTTGAATTAGAAACTGAAATTTGAAAGCAGGATTGCCCTGCCCATGAAATCTTTGCCATAATGTTTATATTCTATTATTTTACTACAAATAACTTCTGACTTCAAGCCTGGTCAAGGGTCGGCTGATTTTAGTTTCGGTCCCGAAATGCTATGATTAACTATTAATAATTTAATATATTAATTAAATATGACAGGATTAATCGGAACATTTATTTTTGTTGTAGTCTTTTCTTTTTTGGCTCCATTTATTTTTATTATACCAGTTATATTTGCAATAATATTTATTATTGACAGTATTTTTTATAGTGCGACTGAAAGTAAAAGAAACATCCTAAAAATTATTTTGATTTTTTCTTTTATGGTCTTTTTTCTGACAAGCTTCGGATTTCTTGCAATACTATCATATGATTCGCTAATTAGTGGTTATGGGATAATCGCCATTCTTTTCGAGTTGGTTCTATTTTTTGCTATGATTGGTTGGCGAAAAAATAAAAAAATGAAATTGACCATTGCCCTATCAATAATCACGCTCACCTTAATTATTATTTACTCTTATTCGTTGGATAAAAAGGAGACACAACAGGAAATTCAAAAAAATATGGTTTATGGAATAAACTGCGAGATAGAAAAAAACCTTGGTCCCGATTACTGTTACAAAGACGTAGCTGAAACTCATAAAGATGTATCTATGTGCAATAAAATCAAAAACTCTTTAACAAAAACAATATGTATCGCTGAGTTGACTGGGAATATAGAAGTATGTAGGGCGGTTCAAGACCCTGATGCACTTCGAAAACTTAGGGATAACTGCCTTTTAGGTATAGTGAAGTTCACAAATCCCGACCCCATAATTTGTACTTATATGAATACTGATTGGGTTATAAAAGAATGCAACGACATCGTCAAAGAGAAATAAGTAGGATGGTTTTTTTAAATAATAATCCGTATTTCCGAAAATTTTTACAATTCCTACAAGGGGTTGCAATTTTTCCTTAATATTGTATACTGGTTGTATTAATAACTAATACTGCTGGACGGCAGCAGACGCCTCTGAAAAGAGGAGAGAAAAAATAAACCGGTCTTTTTTTATTATGATAAAAGATATAGTCAAAAAAACAGTAGAAGCGGTCAATCCGCTTTCAATTGGAGCAACCATTGAAGGAAAGGTTGTTGCAAAAGACAGGTCTTCCTTATATATAGACCTGGGAATTCTTGGAACCGGTATAATTTATGGCAGGGAGTTTTATGCTGTAAAAGAGGTTATTAAAAACCTTGAAATTGGAGACAAAGTTTACGCTAAAATTGTTGAATTAGAAAACGATGAGGGCTATAGAGAGCTTTCATTAAGAGACGCTACAAAAGAAATCAGCTGGCAGAGATTAAGAGAATTAAAAGATTCCGGCCAAGTTTTAAGCGTAAGAGTAACCGGTGTAAACAAAGGAGGACTTTTAACAGCTTTAGATGGAATACAGGCCTTTCTACCTGTTTCACAATTGGCTCCAGAGCATTATCCAAGGGTAATTGATGCTGACAAACAAAAAATCTTAAAAGAATTACAAAAATTCATAGGCAAAACTTTGGAAGTAAAAATTCTTGATTTACTGGCTGAAGAAAATAAATTAATTTTATCTGAAAAAGCAAAGTCAGAAGAAAAAACAAAAGAGGTTCTAAAAAATTACAGCAAGGGAGATATCGTTGACGGCCAAATAACCGGTATCGCCGACTTTGGAGCTTTTATAAAATTCCCGGTAGAGGACGGGGAATTAAAAGATGACGGAATTGAAGGATTGATTCACATTTCTGAACTTGACTGGCAATTAGTAGAGAATCCCGCTGAAATTGTAAAAGTTGGAGAAATTATAAAAGCCAAAATTATTGATATAAACAATAACCAGGTATTTTTATCTTTAAAGGCATTGAAACAAAATCCTTGGGAAGAAATTGAGAAAAAATATAAAAAGGGCGACGTATTGAAAGGAAAAGTTAGCAAATTTTCAACTTTTGGAGCCTTTGTGGAAGTAATGCCTAAAATAAGAGGGCTTTGCCATATTTCAGAATTTTCCGCCGAAGGCGGATCCGCCTCTAGCGGAGAATCCCCTAAAGAAAAAATGGAAGAACAACTAAAAGTCGGCGAAACCTACAATTTTGAAGTTTTACTTATTGAGCCAAGAGAACATAGAATGAGCCTAAAATTAGTATCTGAAAAATAATAATCTCTAACAAAAAACCGCTGATGGCGGTTTTTTGTTGTAAAAAAATCGGCCGAGGGTTGTTTCCAACACCTCGGCCATGCTCCTCGGATGAACACCGTGGACTTATGCGTTCTTCACGCACAGGTCGCCATCGGCTATCCGAAGGAACCCTTTGGGCTCCACGGGCAGGGGAGCGTCCCCAATCCGGTCGCCCTTGCTGTCCTTGCGCCACCGCAGGACTGGTTTTCCACTTCCGTCAACCAGGGATTCCCGAACCTCGCAGTTGACAGCGAGACAGAAAACTCCACCAATGGTGTATCCCTCCCTGAAAAAGGGATTGAGATATGCCCGGACGCGCCAGGTGGCGTCGCCCGCCATCTTGCGGAGCTCTTGCTCCGCCACCGGTTTCTGTCCCTGCCACTCGGGGACAGTTTCCGCGTGGTCTTGGTCCACGAAGGTGAACCGGACCACGCCGTACTCCTTCTGAGACCTGTTGTCATAACGCACCTTTTTCAGTGCGTCGACAAGCACGTACCCGGCACTGATCAAGTCGCCGAGAAACTCGGCGCACGATACTGTGTCGGTCGCCGGCAGGCACTGCTCGCCCCTTATCTGACTTGCCCGGCTAACGGCTTCCGCCGCTCCGTTCGAGTCATCTTCCCGCCGAAGTCCGCTTGGAAGCAGTTCCAGATTATTTACCCGAAACTGCACCAGAATCATCCGCAACGCTCCTGCCATTAATCCTTTACTCATGTCTCGATCCTTTCCGTCATTAAAAGAGTTAGGGGTTTATCAGTATATATTCATTATATTACATTATACATACTTTGTCAATAGTTATTGACAAAAATTCAAGCTTCCTATATAATGACCATGCTTTTGAATATGTACCTTTAGAACTGAATGTAAAAAAACCTGTAGGAGGTTTCATAAATGGGATCAGACAATAGTAAGATAGCCGTTCTTTTTGATCTGGAAAATGTGGTGTTTAACCACATTTGGTCAGATAACGAAAAGTTTTCGTTAACAGCCGGCTTTGACAGTCTTCTGGCCTGGCTGAAAGATTTTGGAGAAATCGCTATGTTTTGCGTTTTCTTTCCCACTCATTTCATACAAAAGGGCTTGCTTCGGGAAGAAGATCTGGACTATTTCCAAAAGATGGGAATTTTCCCGATCATTTGTCCGAAGATAGGCCAACGGAAAGAGGATACGACTGATGTAACACTAATAAAATGGGGGCTGGAAATTTTGCTCCCACATATGTCCGACATCACACATCTTTGTATCGGAAGCGGGGACATTGATTTTATCCGGTTGCAAGGCGAAGCCCAAAACAAGGGGCTTCAGCTTATGATTGTTGCGGGAATCCCAGACTCCCTATCGGGAGAAGTAAAGAGAAAAGCGGACACAGATCTGCATACGGGTAAACCAATGGTTTACTACTTTTCTCCATACAGAGATTAAACAGCGATGTGCCTCGCTGTTTTTTATTTTACTATTGACATTTATATTATATCTGATATACTTCAATTAGCACACTGCACAATACAGGTCAAAAAACTAAAGCAGAAAGGAAACAGCCATGACCAATGCGTCTGTGGCCAAGAAGAGGTCGTCGGCAAAGAAGCCGGCGAAGGTGTCAGAACACAAGGAATCGGAAGAGGTGGAATCCATCCCTTCCAACATCGACCACGACCCCAAGAAAATCGGGGTTAACGGATCAGGGCTTGCTGTTGCCGCCAAAAACGCGATAGCGGAGATATCAGATCCCGACCGCGAGCCCGAACCGAAAAACGCCAAGAAGAACAAGGCGCCGAGCCAAGGGGCAACCGTGAAGGCAACTGTGATTGCCTCCAGTAACGGTGGCAACCTGGCAATCCCTCTGTCAGCGGTGACCGAAAAAACCGCTGATCCTGGGAAGGCGGGACTGGAGGCCCCACCGGAAGTCACAATCCCCGACGAAGTTGTTGGGGAGTCGCAACTGGAGAAGGCCCGACGGGTTCTCCAGGGCACGAAGGGTCGGGCTTCTGGCATACGGCAATGGCTGGTAAAGAACGGCCTTCCGTTCGTCAGGCAGGTGGACGACATCGTCAAGTCCGAAGGGGAAGACTACCTTGAGATGGCTATCGAGGTGGTCACAACCAAGGATGGAGAAAAGTCCACCGTCCAGAAGCCGGCGGGACAGGTCAGGAACGAATTCGTCGACTCAATCGACGGATATCTGAACTGGCCCGAAGATGGCGTCGTCGGAAAACTCATCCGGCGCGCCGGGCATTCGGCCGTGGTGATGTTTGAGATCGGCCAGGCCCAGAGCCTGCCCGATCTTCACTCTGCCCTCGCCGACATCTACAGGAGGGGATACCTGGATGAAGCCGAAGATGGCAAAATCCGGGGTCCTGGTGGCAAGAACTACTCCCTGACCGACGACAAGAGATTCGGGGAGATGGGCAACGATCCGGAGACGGTCAAAGAAATCGTCGACCTGATCAACGTTCAGGTTGCGCGATTCCGAAGAGAGTTCTACCAGGACGCCAAGGCGGTCGAACGTCGCTTGGTCGGAGAGAGCAAAATGTCTATCGCAGACCTCTGCGACGGACAAGTGACCGGTAACGGTCTCTGTGCCCTCAAGCTCGTCCCCCATGACAGGTTCAGAGACGAAGGAGTGCTTCAGGTCCGCTTGGACGAAGACGGTCGAATCTGGCCCATGGTCGGAAGTGGCCGGCTCCAAGAGATCGTCGCCTCTCTGCAGAATTCCAAAGCCTTCATTACTTTGGATTCTCTATTCAACGCAGACGGCGACCTCGAGGAAAAGCCTCCTCGCTTCAACTCCCGCATCCGCCTGGGCGAGGAAGAATTCAGGGCTTGGGTAGGCCTAAGGATCAAGTTCTGGCACTGGGTTCGCCAGGGCGTCGCCAACAGCCTCCGTGAATCGGAGAGGCAGAAGAAGGCCGAGGAAGCCAAGCAGGCAGGGGCGGAGCGCATCCAGAAGATTAAGGATGCGCTGACTGACGACCGACCTATCATTGACGAGAAACAGTGGCTCTCCGGGAAAGCCGGAGATACCATCCTCGTCAACGAGAGGTGGGATGATAACGGCAAGCTGTACCCCCTCGTCGTCGTGAGGGTTCGACGGGAAGTGAAGGACGAAGCTTTCATCAGCATAGTGAGCACCTCGCCCGACTCCGCAGAACTCTTTGACGGAGTGAAGGGCGAGTACGCCGAGGGAGAGCGGTTCCAGGGGGTCAAGGATCCTCTGGGACGGTTCCTCCGCGCCATGTACGGAATGCGATTCGGTGGCGTTCGAAGATAGTTTTTCGAGCGCATAGACCTGTAGCGTGCAGACAAATGGGCGTTGCTTCTTGCACTTGTGGTGCAAAGAGCAACGCTCTCTTTTTTTGTTTGGAATATTCTGATTGAATTTTTTTTAAAAATATGTTAAATTAACCATATTAAATATATACAATGTTCCATGAACCCCGTTAGAGGTCTTGAGCATAAAAATTTTTATGCGTCGCTCAAACGCGGTTCGTAGTGCCACAATAAGGTTATCTGAAATTAACTATTTAGTTATATAAAGATATACCTCTAACGGGGTGAATCCACTTTTAAAAAACTTCGTACTCGTAGTGCTAATATTATTTATCGTCGGAAGTATTTTTAGCTTTCTTTATTTTCCGTCGCAAACCTCAAACGAGATACCGGTATCACAGCTGGTTTCTGATATAAATAATGATAATATAAAAAAAATTACTGTCTCTGGAGATACTCTTGATATCGTTTATACTGATGACAAAGCCGCAACCTCAATGAAGGAATCCGGTACCGGATTAACTGACTTATTGATAAATCTGGGCGTAAATAAAGACAGTTTAGATAAAATTAACGTTACAAACCAGCCCGCAAAACAAGATTTATGGTCGTGGCTTACCCCACTTTTGGTGTTTGGCATATTGCCACTAGTTGTTTTTGGATTCTTTTTCTGGACAATGATAAAACAGGCAAAAACAGGGGCTGTGCAAGTTTTTGATTTTACAAAAGCCAAAGCGCGTCTTTTTGGAGCCGAAGGACATGGTAAAGAAAAAATAAGTTTTAAAGATGTTGCAGGATTAAAAGAGGCAAAAGAAGAGCTGGTTGAGATTGTCGACTTTTTAAAATTCCCAAAAAAATATTTAGCGATGGGGGCTAAAATACCAAGAGGAGTTCTACTTGTGGGAGCTGCCGGAGTTGGAAAGACTTTATTAGCAAGAGCTGTCGCAGGAGAAGCAAATGTGCCATTTTTATCAGTTTCCGGATCAGAGTTTGTGGAAATGTTTGTTGG
>CAZMKW010000014.1:0-8131 GCA_964567205.1 uncultured Candidatus Saccharibacteria bacterium
GATTTAAAATACTTGATATAATAAAGAAAGAGATTCCCGAACCAAGAAAATCATTGTCGCCTTATGCTCCAAAAATAGTTACCCTAAAAATAAATCCAGCCAAGATTGGTGAGGTTATAGGGCCTAAAGGAAAAATAATAAACCAGATAATTGAGGAATGCGGAGTTACCGTGGATGTTGAAGATTCTGGAATGGTGTTTATTACCGGAACCGATGAAGCTGGAGTAAACAAAGCGGTTGATTGGATAAAAGGAATAACAAGAGAGGTTCAGGTTGGCGAGGTATTTCAGGGAAAAGTTGTAAAGATTATGGACTTTGGAGCTTTTGTAGAAATATTACCCGGAACCGACGGAATGGTGCACATTTCAAAGTTTGTAAAAGAAAGAATACAAAGCGTTTCCGAAGTTGTAAAAGAGGGGGATACAATTCCCGTCAAAGTAATGTCGGTAGATGAACTCGGCAGAATAAATTTATCTGCCATCGACGCGGGATTTAAACCCAGACCAAAAAACGAAAAAAATTAAAAAATAAAACTAATGATACTCTTAAAGCGCGTTTCGACTTCAAGAGGAATTATAACAATTATTGCCGCAATTCTGATTCTTTTCGGCGGAGTTTTTGCATATCAATATTTTTTTGTAAAACCAGAACTAACCGAACAAAATAATCGACAACTAGTCGGAGGAGATAAAGACAGCCATGGATGCTTGTCCGCTGCGGGATATTTTTGGTGCGAGGTAAAACAAAAATGTCTACGCGTATGGGAAGAACCGTGTGAGGCAGATTTAACCGCAGGGTGGGAAACATATACAAACGCTCAATATGGTTTTGAAGTAAAATATCCTGTTACAGCCGCGCTCGTTGAAAGCAATGAAAATGGGACATGGTTTGGTGGGACAGACCAAGTTAGCATTAAAACCGTGGCGACTATTTCTACTCCCAACGAAAGAGCAAGAGACGCCTTTGTGTCTGTCTTCGTGGCAAATGGAGCCAATGCAGTCGCTAATTGTTCAAAACAAAATTTAAACGGCCAGGCGCCAAAAATTACTAAAACGCAAAATATAAACGGGGTGGATTTTTATGTTTTAGGCTATCAGGACAGCGCCATGGGAGGACACAGGGATAACGTTACGCAGTATAGTATATTAAAAAATAATCTTTGTTATCTCCTACAAGGCAACGCTACATGGTCCGACATTCAATTTGTCCACGGAGCCACAGACGGAAAACAAGCGACGCAGCAAGAATTAGGCGAACAAAACAAAAAAATAAAGGACGGGCAAAATTTTGTAGACAGTATTATTTCTACTTTTAAATTTACGAACGTGGCGACGACCAAAGAACAGAAATGCACAAGTTCCGGTGGAACGGTGAATACAATAGATTGCTACTGCTCAGGAAGTATTGATTTCCAAGATAACTGCGCAATTGGAGGGTGCGCATGTCCGCCGAATCCTGCTTATAAAAAAACTGTAAAATCGTGCGATTGCGGCCCAGAAAAATGTTTTGACGGTGAAAAATGTATAGCATTTCCTCTTTAATTTATTAGGCAAAAGTTTTTAAATTTGACATTTCAAATTGATTTCAAATTGTAAATTTCAAATTTCAAATTTCATACAATGGTAACGCAAGACGAAGAAACACAAGCTAAAGAATTCCTGAAACGCGCGGAAATTAGGACTATGAAAAAAGACCTCTCTGGATTAAGAGAGGCTGATTCGCTAAAAGAAAGGGATAAAATTGTTAAAATAAAAACGATAGAAGAGCAGAGAGCAGAACAACAAAAGATAATAGAAGCATCCGTCTCCGCCAAGGCTTCGTCGGACAAGGCAGGAAGAGAAGAAATTTTACAAAAAAATGAAGGGCAAGAAAGAATAGCTGAAAAAAATTTAAAAAATTATGCTACAGAACAAGAACGTCAACAGATATTTTTATTTGAATCTGAACGTTTAAATTTTGAGAAACAGATTGACGCCATAGATAAAGAAAAAGAACCCTCGCTAAAATTGCAAAAAAACACCCTGCTGGTTCAAGGGCGAGAGCAACAGGAAAAGTTAAACCAGATTCTAGAACAGGAAAAAAGGATGGAGGGAGAGCAAAGGGTTATAATTGAAAAAGAACAAACCACAACCGTAGCTGCCGAAAGAAAAAGCTTAGAGCAGACAAGATGGGATTTAGATAAAAAAATACAAGAGGTGGAAAAGAAAAGATGGGCGGAGGAAAAACAAGTGCAGGATATTGACGCTAAGATAAAACAGATTGACGCCTCTTCAGAAAACCTTGTCATAGAAAAAAACGGGCTTCGTGATAAAATTTTGGGTATAGATAAATCTTTAAGAGAAATCTATTCTTCCGTTATGGCCCGCGAAGAAGATAAGAGAAGGGGCCAAGCTGAAGAGCAGATAACAAAAAGGGAGGCTGTGGCCAAAATTAGAGCCGAAGAGAAAGAAAACATACAAAGACAGCAGTGGTCTCCGTCGACCCGCAAAATGGCAGATGGTGGGGGATATTTAAACAAGGCTCCAATTTCTGTTAGAGAAAAGATATTAAAATCTGGCGAAGCGGAAGAAAAAGAAAGAAGGAAGTTTTTACAGGATGTGGATGATTGGTCTGGAGAAAAAATCCAACGTACGCAGCAACAAGAAGCGCGAACAATACCAACGGTTAAGGCACCACTGCCAGAAGTAAAAACGATTCAACAATCCTCAATTCCCCCAGTACCCGTACCCCACAGGAAATAAATAATAGTAAACAATATAAGTAAAAAACACACAATGGAAAAACAGCTAATCGAAGAACTAAAAGTAAAACTAGAATCACAAAAAAACTCCTTACAAAAAGAATTAGAAAGTTTTGCCAAAAAAGACCCTAACATAGAACATAATTGGGAGACAAGATATCCAAATAGGGAAGATAGTGATAAAGAAGAGGCCGCTGACGACGCCCAAGAATACGACAACGCGCTTTCTTTAGAACATAGTCTAGAACTAAAATTAAAAAATGTAAGCATGGCTTTGGAAAAAATCGAACAAGGGGGCTATGGAATCTGCGAGGGTTGCGGAAAAGAAATCAGCGAAGACAGACTATTGGCCTGCCCGGAAGCAAAAACCTGCTTAAAATGTAATGAAAAATAACTAAAAAACCGGGAGAATATCTCGGTTTTTTATTTTATGATAAAATTAAAATATGTCTGAGAAAGAACCACACAAAAACGATCAAGAACCTACACCGCCAAATTTTCAAGAAAATAGTGAAAATGTTTTTGAGCCTCCAAAAATTCATCCTTTGGGAAAGAAAAAAAAGCCAGAAAATGCAGAAATCCAAAAACTTCGACACGAGCTTGGAATAGACACCCAAGAAGAAAAAGAATTGGAGAAAGAAAAATTAGTCGGAGAAATTTTGCAGCAAGACGGAATTTGGCTCACCGTGTCGCTACCCGCCAACCTTAGCAAAAAAGAAGAAAACGGTTTCCAAGAATTTGCTTTAAGGGTGGACGAATTATTCGGAATATCTAACGAACATAGGCAAAGAATAGAAAAACAGCTTGGCGGAGATTTGTGGATCATACTAGATAACCATAAAATAAATGAATTGATAGATATTAGGGTCGGCAAAAAAGAAATAATTGAAACCGTTAAAATCCCGGGCAAAAAAGGTTTTTTAGGTTTTGGGAAGCTCCCAGATAGTTTTGAAAAAAGATTTACGGATAAATACGGGGAGTTGACCCAAAATCAAATAGTGACAGGCGGAAATAATGAACCTGCTTTTATATTCAGCTACTTTGCAAGGAATGGAAAATATTTTAAAGATGCGACCGGGAATAGGGTGGGGATATTGTGCCTTGAATTTATTTGCCCCGAATCAAGGGCCCTGATATTGGAAAAAATGGTGCAGGAAGATCCAACGGTCATAAGGAGGCTGGTGGAAAAATCAATAAGAGCAATGAAAGGAGAAATGTTTAAGGACCCAAATGACATAAACACGGGAATCGGCGGTGGCGATCCAATAATTCCAAAATGGGATAAATGGGATGCAGACCCAAGCGGTGGCAGAATTTATATTCAAAAAGAAGGAGAGCAAAATGGATGGCACGAGGAGTTTGTGCACACAATTAAAAAATAAAATATGCCTTCAAAAATTTTTTCGGGAGCAATAAATGGCTTAGATGCACAACTGGTTGAGGTGGAAATTGATGTGTCACAGGGATTACGCTCTTTTTCTATTGTAGGGTTGCCGGATAAAGCAGTAAAAGAATCAGAAGAAAGGGTTGATTCTGCCATAAAAAGTGCCAAGTTATTGTCCCCCCATGGGAGAACTTTTAAGGTTTTGGTTAATTTAGCGCCCGCTGACTTAAAAAAAGAAGGTTCTATTTATGACTTGCCGATTGCTTTGGCTTTTTTGGTTGCCTCAAAACAAACAAACTTTAATGGCCAAAATAAAATATTTTTAGGAGAACTTTCTCTAGATGGAAAGCTAAGACCGATAAAGGGAGCCTTATCTTTTGCTTTAATGGCAAAAAAACACGGATTTGAGGAAATAATTTTACCCAAACAAAACGCAAAAGAGGCAAGCTTAATTAAGGAAATAAAAATTATTGGCGTGGAATCTTTACAAGAAGCTCTGTCTTATATAGAAGGACGGATAGAAATTTTAGGAGCAGAGTTTAAAGAACAAGAGATCCCCTTAAACCCGGACTATCCGGTTGATATTGGTTGGGTAAAGGGCCAAGAATATGCAAAAAGGGCACTGGAAATCACGGCGGCCGGTTCGCATAATTTATTTATGTTCGGTCCGCCTGGCGGGGGAAAATCACTTTTGGCAAAAGCCCTACCTTCTATTTTACCAAAACTAAATTTTGAAGAATCGCTGGAGGTTACAAAAATTTACAGTGCGGCCGGATTACTTGCGGAAAATCAGGCAGTTATAAGCTCAAGACCATTTCGCTCGCCACATCATGTTATTTCTGATGTTGCTTTAATCGGAGGAGGAAGCCCATTAAAACTAGGGGAAATAACTTTGGCGCACCGCGGAGTTTTATTTTTAGACGAGTTTCCAGAATTTCATAAAGACGTTTTAGAGTCATTGCGCCAACCCATCGAAGAAGGAAAAATTTCTATCTCAAGGGCAAAATATAACCACACTCTTCCTTCGCGTTTCATGTTAATAGCCGCCTCAAATCCGTGCCCTTGCGGATATTATAACGACCCGGAAAAAAACTGTACCTGTTCGCCTTCGCAGGTTTCAATGTATAGAAGAAAAATGTCCGGCCCTTTAATGGACAGAATGGATTTATTTATAGAGGTTCCGGCTGTAAAATATGAAAAACTAACAGCGGATGGACCAGAGGGGTACTCAGAAAACCAAAGCCGTGCCGTTAGAGAAAAAATTGAAAAAGCCAGAGAAAAACAAAAACAAAGATTCGCTGAAACAAAAATTCTAACAAACTCGGAAATGAATCTTCCTGAGATAAAAAAATACTGCGGACACGATGAAAAATCGCAAGATCTTCTGAAAAAATACGTTAACTCTGGAAAATTGTCTGCCAGGGGATATCACCGAATTTTAAAAGTTGCCAGAACGATAGCTGACTTGGCCGACTCCGAACAAATATGCTATGAACATATAGCCGAAGCCTTAATGTACAGAATCCGAGAGTAGTTCCAATAAAAAACAGCCCAACTATGGGGCTGTTTTTTATTTAACTATTTTAGGCTTATTGTTGCTCCCACGGCATACTTTGCCAAAGGATTTGTGGCTCCAATGACTTGAAAATGCAAATGGCATCCAGTCGCGTTTCCTGTGCGCCCCATTAATCCTATCCTGTCACCAACATTAACTTTTTGTCCTGGTTTTACAAAAACATTCTGGAAGTGGCCGTAATAAGTAACTGTGCCATTTGAGTGTAAAATTGTTACATAATTTCCCATACCCGCGTTCCACGCATTATTATACACTGCCCTTTGAACCACTCCGGAGGCTGCCGCATAAATTGAAGTTCCACAGCTATTAGCAACGTCTATGGCGTTGTAATAGTGGAGCCCTTGCGTGATGCGCCCTTGCGTCGGGAATATAAAGAAGTTGTCAGCCAAAGGAATTCGATTATTGTTTGTAACTGACGGCGCTGTTTTTGGTATTGTGCCTCCAGGAATAATTAAAATATCTCCAATATAAATATCATCTTGACTTACTAAATTATTGTAAGAAATTATACTTTGCGATTGAGCTTTATATGTTTGAGCAATTCCGGAAATAGTATCGCCAGATCTTACAGCATACAAAACACCATCTACGGGTAAAATAACCAAGTTTTGTCCAACCTTAACAATAGAAGAAGACGTAAGGCTGTTTGCCCAAAGCAAAGTGTTAATAGAAATTTTATAGGAATCTGCAATTGAATATATAGTATCGCCGGGCTGAACGGTGTAGTTGATTACTTCTTTTTTATCTTGAGTGCTCCCGCCGAATACATCTCCTAAAACCTTGCCCGACACTACCCGTGGGGTAGAGAGCCCGGCGACGGTATTGTCCTGCATGATCTTTAAGTCTGGCGTTTCTAGGGGGATCGCGTTTGTTTTGCTGGAAAATAGATTATCTCCGATTAAACTGGCGGATGCTTTATTAGAAAATGCATTAAAAAATGCGACATGGCTGTCGCCCAAATTTCCCATACTCGCCTGGATGTCGCATGATACACACATGCCCCAGAACAAAATAGCGGAGGATATAGCAAAATAAAACAAAGGGTTTTTAAGCAACCTCTTAGAATTAGCTCCCCTGCGTACGCTTTTAGTAGGATGCCAAACCCCTCTTATCCTTATTAAAAGTTTGTTAATTATCTTTAACAATTTAATTCAAGCTTACCATTTTCCAACCCCTCGGTCAAATAGTTATGCACTCATTTTTATTGTGCTATAATAACCCAATAAAGAAACCTTGAGTTCAAATTTCGATGAATTTGCTTTCTACAAAAGAAATAAAAAATCTGCTTAATAAACATGAGACCAGGCCATCAAAAGGGCTTGGACAAAATTTTTTAATAGATAAAAAAGTCTTAGAAAAGATAATCGAGTCCGCCGATATAAAACCAACCGACACTATTTTAGAAGTGGGGCCGGGCGTTGGAACTTTGACTCAAGAGTTGGCCCTAAAAGCAGAAAAGGTTATCGCCATTGAAAAGGATAAAACAATGGTTGAAATTCTAAAAGAAACTCTTTCCGATTTTTCCGCCGGAGGCGGATCCGCCCCCGGCGGAAAAAATATAGAAATCATCCAGGGAGATACTTTAACGACAGAGCTACGACTTCCTAAAAATTACAAACTCGTAGCTAATATTCCTTATTATTTAACTTCTCCATTAATCAGAAAATTTTTAGAATCGGAAAATCAACCGCAAGAAATAATTTTAATGATTCAAAAAGAGGTTGCCCAAAGAATCTGCTCAAAACCTCCAAAAATGAGCTTATTGGCGGTATCTGTACAATTTTATGCTGGTGCAAAGATTATTTCATTTGTTTCAAAAAATTGCTTTTTCCCCGCGCCAAAAATTGATTCTGCAATAATAAAAATAACCCCCCGCCTTCCACGCGAAAGCCGGGCTTTCGCGGAAAAATTTTTTACAGTTGTAAGGGCCGGCTTTTCACATCCTAGAAAACAATTAGCGGGCAACCTGTCAAAAGTCCTAAAAATTGGCAAAGAAAAAACTGTCGAGTGGATGGAAAAAAATAAAATAAAACCAAGCCAGCGCGCCGAAACATTAAGTATTAGTGATTGGATTAATCTAACGCTCTCTCTTACAGAAGCCACAGAAGCCCGGCATCTGTAAACAAGGTCCCGACGAAAACTCGGGCAAAGACTTGACAAATACTCTTGGTGGCATAGAATAAAGGTAGCAGTTAAGAATAGCGTGGCAAGCTTTGTGCGAGCCCTTCTTAACATTAAAAACTTACTCCTCAAGAAAGGGTTAAAACATGTCTACCATGCACGCCAGGCCCATCGGCAGATACGCCAGGCCCATCAGACGCAAAAAGAAAACGAGTGGCATGGCAATCATGGTGTTTGTAATCATGACTGTCATCTCCGTCTCTGCAATTTGTTACGTGGTATACCACGCTTCTGTGGCATACCACAGCAA
>CAZMKW010000014.1:8231-13064 GCA_964567205.1 uncultured Candidatus Saccharibacteria bacterium
CCGTCTCTGCAATTTGTTACGTGGTATACCACGCTTCTGTGGCATACCACAGCAAAAATGCCAGTGGTATTAACCTAAGGTACTGGGACTCAAACAGCCCGGTGACGACACTCAGGCGATAACGCTAAACCATCTTCGGATGCCTCAGCGTTTGCCTAAACAATAAAGCGCTAAACCATCTTCGGATGATTGGGCGCTTTTTTATTTAAAGGTGTTAATAACTCTATTTCCTTGAAACTTATAAATAGTGTAAAATTAATAAAAGCTTCTCGGGAACGAAAATTTTTAATGGAAAAAAGTACCGCTCATAAATTTAATAAAGTTGCAAAAATTTATAATACGCCCATTTTCCAGTTTTATTATCTCTGGGCCCATAAATCTTGTTTAAACTTTTTAAAAGGATTTATTAAAAATGATTTTAAGGTATTAGATATCGCTTGCGGAACAGGAATTTTTCTAAAAAAAATAAACGAAAGATATAAGGGGGCTACATTGTCGGGGATAGACAATAGCGAAGAGATGATATTTGTCGCCAATAAAAATCCTGGAGCAATTAATTTTAATGTGGCAGGCGCAGAAAAAATTCCGTTTGAAGACAACTCTTTTGATTTAGTAACTATTATAGACGCCTTTTATTATTTTCAAAATAAAGAAGCCGCGCTAAAGGAGTGTTCTAGAATTTTAAAACGTAACCACTGTCTATTTATATTTCAACCGGCGGCTGATATTTTTCCAAAATTTATATTAAAACAAATCCAATTTATTTCTAAATTATTATTCTTTAATTTAGAAAGCTATTCTTCATTCCCTAAAATGTACGAATTAGAAAAAATGGCCGATGAAGCTAATTTAAAAATAGTTATAAAAAAGGGGATAATAAACAGATTTATTCTTTTAAAAAAGTTTAAAAATTAGTTAAACATTCAACCGTTGAAATTTATTAAGTTTATTTTATATCTTATGCTAAAAGAGAAAAACATACGAACTCACAAAAAAGATACCGGGGCTATATTTATCCCCTTATTAATATGGGGAGGAATAGCAGCCGCAGGCGCCTTGTCCGTATGGTGGTTCGGGACAAGTGCTATAAAAGGAGCCGCTTTAGATGTTTTAACCGCACTAACGACCTGGATCTCGTATGTGCTTCTTTATATAGCTAAGTTTTTATGTAGCATTTCCGCAGAAATGTTTGACAAGTCGTTAACCATGCTTGATAAAACAATTACAAAAGATCCAACGTTCACGAGCGGATGGAGCGTTGTTAGAGACTTTAGTAACATGTTTATTGTTTTGGGTTTTGTTGTTGTGGGCATAGCCACCGCCCTAAGAGTGAGAGAGTGGGAGGCAAAAAAGCTTTTATGGCCGTTGGTAATTGTTGCTCTTTTAATTAATTTTTCCGGCCTGTTTTGTGGCTTGATTATTGATGCTTCAAATATAACATCAAACTCTCTCATACAGTCTGCTGGGGTAAAGGGCGGACCGGCAGGAAGCGGCATGGGCTCGGCGTATTTCAAAATGATAGATACTTTTGCAGAAAACACTATGAAGAATGCTCCGCCGGGAAATGATCAGGAAGCCAATTTAAAATTTTTAGCAGCGATGATCCAGATTACATTTATATATCTCGTTGTTGGAGCTACTTTTCTTTATATGGCTGTTTTGTTTTTAGCAAGATATGGAGTGCTCGCATTTTTATATATTCTTTCTCCATTAGCTTTTACGTGTAAAATTTTTCCTATTTCAGCATCGCAAAAAATATGGAATGACTGGTGGCAAGGTTTCTTAAAATGGGCATTTATAGCAGTTGGAGGCTGTTTTGCATTATGGATAGCCAGTAATATGATGCAGAGCATGTTGGTTGCCCAATCATTAGAGGTGTCCTCTTTAATGGTTGTGTTAATATTCCTTGTTGTTGGATTTAAAATAACAACGAGAAGCAGTGGAGCTATGGCCGGCGCAGTTATAGGAATGGCGACCGGAGCCGCTGGATTTGCGATGGGAGTAGCTGGAAAGGTGACTGGGCGCTTAGCTGGAGCCACAGGACTATCAAGGCTTGGCAACACAATGAAAACTGGAGCAATAAAAGCAGGAGAAAAGATGGGATTAGTTGCTCCTGGTACTGCTGCTTCGTCTGAGGCCAAGAGGTTAGAAGAACCTAAAAAACGGTTGGCGTCCCTTAAATCTTCACAGCTTGCCAAAATCGCCACGCAAGGCACGGTTACCAAAAAACAAAGCGAAGACAGGGCTGCTGCTGCTACAATATTAGCAGAAAGAAAAGATCTCGATGAAATCAAAGACGAAAAACAGCGCATTGCTGCGGTTGCTCATGCCACTTCGTTCCCTGGAGTTAAGAGATCTGATTTTGAGAAAGCAGATTACCGCTTGGCAGATTCTGATCCTAAAAAAGTTGAAAAAATGAGAATTGCACGAGGGTTTGCAAAAAGCGCAGCGGGGACTGCAGCAGCACAACGAGTAGTACGGCACGAACAGTTAGAACAAAATTTACCGTCTATGTCCGCAGAACAACGAAGAAATATTGATACTACAGATATAACCGACAATCTTATATTAAGTGATAAATTTAACTCGGGCATAGTTAGAGATTTCAGAACAGCAAGCCTGCCACACAGAGCGCGGCTTAGGGCACTTGCAGCCGCTGGTGGGGCACTAGCGACTGCCATAACAGCCGCTCATGCAGCCGGCAATAATGCAGAAGAAAATAAATTGCTGTCAATTCGAACAGAGATTAACAGGTTGCCTTAATAATTTTGTAAATAAAATATGATAGATGAACAAAAAAACATACTTATAATATTTACGGAAAGGGCAGACCGAGTACTGTCAGATATTATAGAAAAATATTCGTTGCAGGAAACGGGCGAAGAGGTTTTTAAAAAATATGAAACAGGAAGATTTCCTAAAATAATTTTACTAGACCACTTAACAAGAGATTTCGCCCTAAGAATAATTTCAGAAAAAGATATGATAGCGTCTTTACAAAAAGACCTAGGGGCTACCCAACAAACTGCGGAACAGATATCTAAAGAAATTATAAATAACTTAGTCCCTTTAGTAGAAAGGGCTTCAGAGGATCAACTGGGTGATTATGGGCTCGCCAGACAATCGAAAACAAATAGTGGTGATACTATATTGTCCAAGGCTGAAAAAAAAACTAGCACCGATGGTGCAGTAGAAAAAGAAGCAATAAAAATACCCAAGGCCTCAGAAAAAACAGAAAAAAAACTGCCGGAAAAATTTAAAGAGACACAAAGAAAAACGCCAGATTCATATCGCGAACCAATCGAATAAAATTTTATAAAAAAATTGGGTGAGCTGATTTACAGCTCACCCACAGATGGATTACCATCGCCAGGTTAATTGCCCTGGCCTAGAGCTTTTTTATCTTGCTCTATTTTTTTTTGCAAACTATCATCGAGTTCGCGCATCTTTCGCTCACGCTTACTTTCCTTTTCGTCCTCTTTAGAATCACCCTTTCCGCCCTTGGCGTTATCAGAATTATCGCCGCCCTTTACGAGGCCGATGAGCGAGGCAACCATTGCGGTTACGGGCTCAAGGTTTGTGCCATCGGCATTGCCAACGCGCACATCTCTCAACCCCGACCCTGCACGGTCTCGCTTGGTCTGGTCACGAGCGTAGTCAAAGTCCTCCTTAAATCCGCCTTGGGCATTAGGAACACCCTTGAGCTCTGGGTTTTTCTTAATCTTTCTCGAAAGATCCTTAACTGAAAGGCCTGCGTTCATTGCGGCAGACTTTAGGATCCTTCCTGCAGTCTCCTCTGTGGCCTTGTCGGCATCCAATTGTGCCGCCCGCTTAGCCGTTGCCTTTTCCCGGAACCATGTAGGCGGATCTAACTGGATCACCCTCAATGCCACAACCCGAATTCCGTACTTCTTCCACAGT
The DNA here is from genome assembly GCA_964567205.1 of uncultured Candidatus Saccharibacteria bacterium. Classification (GTDB taxonomy): domain Bacteria; phylum Patescibacteriota; class Minisyncoccia; order Minisyncoccales; family Staskawiczbacteraceae; genus XYD1-FULL-39-28. The sequence continues at coordinate 12,153 of CAZMKW010000014.1, forward strand.
TCGTCTACAACAGAATCGGTACTCCCTTGCTGTGGATTTTTTGTGGAGTCACTGATATACGCCCACAGTAGTTCATCAAGGTCTTTTTTCCCTTTCTTTTTCTTCTCTTCGAGTTCGGTGAAGGCGTAGTTCTCAAGGCATTCCCTAATCGCCGGCCCAACTGACATCTGAATCATAATATTGTAGAAGTTGGTTGTCGCGAAGGTGGATTTGTAAGGATTGCTTACATTTGCCACTAATGTGGCATGGCCAGTGATTGGAATATTATCCCTGTCCTCGTAATTCTCAAAGGGAATAGCATAGGGATAATCTACCGCTGCCAAAAAATCTTTTTCTCCTTTGAGATCACGATTTTCGACCGTACCATTATCGGAGGATTTTTTGAATTTCATCTCATCCTTGGTAAAAATCCGGTCAATGCCCAGTGGCCGTAGCCAACCAACCCAACGCCAGCCACCCATCCACCTGGGATGTTTTGGCTTCTCGCCAGGAGCGAGCTCGGAGATATTCCCGTTGCTGTCCAGTTTGTGGCCCTCTTTAACAAGAATGGCCCTTTGGAATGCTCCACCGCGCACAACTATTCTGAACCTTCCTTCCTTCACTCCGGTGAAGCAATAAGCGAGGTAAATCGGGGTCAGCACCACGAGTGCCAACGCCACCAGCACAACCGCAAATGTTGTTAAGAAATCTAACATGGTATTCTCCTTTCGAGAGAAATGGATATCTATCCTTTGACGGCCCTCGGAACATCCGAAGTGCCGTTTTTGGGAAGGTTCACTATATATTTATTATATCATATTAAAACCCTGTTGTCAAGGTGTTGAGAACTGTTGTTGTCTATACTTTTTTATGCGTGTTATAATGTATTAATTCGTGAATTCTGTATTTTGAAGTTAGGAGTTAGAATAGAAT
>CAZMKW010000015.1:0-12008 GCA_964567205.1 uncultured Candidatus Saccharibacteria bacterium
GGACGATTAGCTCAGTTGGTAGAGCGCTTCATTTACACTGAAGATGTCGCAGGTTCGAGTCCTGCATCGTCCACAAAAGGTGTGGGGGTGAAGTAGAGCATCTCATTTACACTGAGAGGGTTATAGGTTCGAGTCCTATAGCGTCCACATAATATTTTAAACGCGCCGGGGTAGCTCAGTGGTAGAGCACTGCTCTGAAAAAGCAGTGGTCGAAGGTTCGATTCCTTTCCCCGGCACCATAATTGACAGTTGTCGCCTTAGCGAATTTTACGGACTTACTCCACAAACGCTTCGGCGACCGGAGGCGGGCCTTGCCCCGCCGAAGCTAATAAGTGCAGGCGGGTGTAGCACAATGGTAGTGCATTTGGTTGCCAATCAAAGTACGTGGGTCCGATTCCCATCACCCGCTCAATCAAGCAAAAAACCGCAAAAAATCAGCGGTTTTTTGCTTGATTTTCCGATCTTGACACACACCTTCATTTTGTGCTCTAACTATTGACATGGCCCCCTTTCTATGCTAATATATATGCATACTTCCGAAAGGGAGTTTTTTAAATATATGAATATACACATCTTAAAAAACAATGCTATTTTAAGGGAAAAGACTCCCTTGATTGGCTCTATATTAGCGGGTATTATAGTCGGTATTTGTCTCTTGGGCATAATAATGCCCCAGGCAACTAATGCTGACTTTGCCAATACCACAAATGCTTCTTACGTGGCTAAAAACGCCAACGAGACTCAAAAAACCATAAAGGTTGTCATCACTGCTTATTCAAGCACCCCAGACCAGACAGATGACACACCATTTATAACCGCCTCAGGCGGATATGTGGGAGATGGTATAGTCGCCAACAATATGTTGCCGTTTGGAACAAAAATTAAGATTCCTGCTTTATACGGCGACAAAATTTTCGTCGTTGAAGACAGAATGAATAAAAGAATGGGAAACTACCGCATGGACATATGGTTCCCGGAGCGAGCCCAAGCAGTGAACTTCGGAGTCAAAACGGCTGAAATAGTAGTATTAGAAAGCTAACAGCCAAACAAAAAACCACCGCTTAACGCGGTGGTTTTTTGTTTAGATAAAATAAAAAGGAGGTTGCCCTCCTTATACAATTTGGTAAACCGCCAAGACCTCCTCCATTGTACTAATAACAACCATCCCACCCAGATAAAGAGTGCTGTGGATTACTTGGCGGCTCCCTATGTATATGGCTACGTGAGTATACCGCCGGCTACCTCGGTATTCCCTACGGCGCAAAAGAACCAATCTCCCCACGGCACGGGGATCGTCAAAATCGGCGATTGGCTCGATGGAAGAACCAACGTGCATGGGTATCTCAAACCTCGCATATACCTTTTTGACAAAATCCCAACAAGTAAATCCCTCCCAGGAAAATGGGGTCCCCAAAAATGTTTTTGCAAACTCCACCAATTGATGGCTATTTTGTATTACTACCTCTGGCGACGTTTCTATGGAATACATTTATTTGCCTCCAAAAAAGTTTAATGTGCCAACTGCATCCTACCAAAAAACCACCTCAATTAAAAGATGGCTTTTTATATTAGCAAACAACTGTGCCCGGAGTGGGGGTATTATTTTATATTATGGCTTTTTGATTTAACCCCCAGCCGATTTTTGAAGGATAATTCTGTTTAATATAGTGACGTCGTTTAATTAATTTCCATTTGTCAAAAATCTTCTTTTTCCTATCAAGATACAATGTCGGATTATTTCTATACATGAATTTCTCCAATTTCTCAGAATCATCAATATAAAAATGCACATTATATTTTATTAATCTTTTTCCTCTTTTATCTATCTCGCGATGTATAGATTTCTCTTTGATATCTATCGCCCCACATAAGCATTTATTAAAATCTTTAATAAACGATAAACTAACAGCTACAAAACCAGACTTTATTTGTAAAGTTCCGTTAACTTTTTGGATATAAACAGTCCCATCACCATCAAAAAAGCCCCTCACATAATCAGAAAAATATTCTTCAGGGACTTCTATCGGTTCTAAATTATGGGTTTTACGTGGATTTATTCCTAATTTTATTAGATCCTCACAAACTTCGCGATTACAAATTGAAATATACGAATAAGGCATTTTTAGGGAATTGTATTTAATGCCTATCGGATGGTTTGACCTCAGCGCTTGTTTTATTTTTCGTAAAATACTCTTATCTTTTGATGTTATGTTAAAAATATAACTTTTCATCCTGTTTTTTCTTTTTATAATGCATCCATCAGCCACAACAAATCCTAGAACATAAGCCATATCAGATGACCAAGTTTTAAAAAAGTCTTGGCTTATCTTAATTTTAGACTTTTTATTCATGTGCCGGGGGAGGGACTTGCACCCTCAAGGGTTTTCACCCGCAGGATTTTAAGTCCTGTGCGTTTGCTATTTCGCCACCTCGGCATAATTTTGTCAAATTGGAGGCACGGATGGGAGTTGCACCCATGTAAACGGTTTTGCAGACCGCTCTCTAGCTGCTTGAGTACCGTGCCATTAAATTTTTAAAATTGCACATATTTCCTGGTCAATTCTCACCGGTCGCAATTGAAAATATTTTTTAAAAATATCCAATTTCCTCTCTAAAAATAAACCAGATGGATTATTCCCATAAAAAAATTTGAACCATCTTAAGCTTTCGGTAGTATCATATTTCAAGTAATACGCACAACTGCTAGGGATATAATATATACTTCTTTTCCCAAAATTTGCAAACATATTTGCACTATCTCTCAACCCTTCTAAAAATTCTTTGCTTCCGCTTATGAAAATAATGGCTAGTCCCTTTAGAATCGTTTGCCCATATTTCCCCTTACCTCGTTTTATGTGGACGCAACCATCTCCATCAAAATAGCCCCTCATAAAATGTCTAAAATGGCTTTCTGGAATCTCGTTTGGAAATTTTATTGTTAAAGATTTTTTTGGTGTTAATCCTAATTTTATTAAATCGTTATAAATTTCTCTGCTTCCAATGCGCAACCTGAATGAATCCGCGCTTCTATAAACTTTACCGTTATTATATTTTACAAAATGCGATGGTTCAATGGATATTGGATGCTCTGCTTTAAGAACTGATTTAATCTTTTCTATAATATCGCGGTCTACACTGTCAACGTGAAAATATTGAGTTCTCGATGAAACAGCATTTGTTATATTGCCATCAGCATAAGTAAAACCTAACACATACGCCATTTCGGGCGTCCATGCCTTGAAAAAATCCTTATTAAATTTATAACGGTTGTGCCCTCCTCGAGGATCTATCGAAAACATAATTTATATGTTTTCTCTTATTTTACCTCTATTTTCTCTCTTTTTCAACCTCTTCACCTTCTTTCGCTTTCACTAAAAGTTCTTCAATTTTAGCGGCCTTACTGATTTCGGTTTCTTTCACAAATTTTATTTTTGGAATAGGACGCATTCTTAATGTCCTGTTAATTTTATACTGGATATCATAAACTGATTTCTGCAAAGCGTTTAAAATCCCTGCTGATTTTTCTTCTGGAAAAACAGAAATATAGGCCTTAGCCTCGATTAAATTTCCGCTTGAAATAACCCTGGTCAAAGTAACCAAAATTTCAGGAGAAAAAGCAAAATCCCTTAAAAGAATTTTGCCTATCTCGTGCTCTAAAAGCGAATTTACTTTTTCTATCCTTGTGTTCATTATAGCTCTCCCTTTTTACGCTCCTCAACATAAGCTACTACGATATCTCCTTTTTCTATCTTTACGTTCCCTTCAAATAAAATTCCTGCTTCGTCGCCTTTTACCAATTTATCAATATCCTTTTTGTCTCTTTGAAGATTAATTATTCTTCCCGAACCGACTTTCTGGTCATCCCTAAAAATTTCCAACTTCAATCCTTTTTTAAGCTCGCCTTCTGTAATTTTCCCGCCCACAATCTGCCTGCTTTTCTCTCCCCAAAAAACCAGTATTGTTCTTAATTTACCGACATCTTTTCTTACAATTTCGGCTTCCAACGTCTTCTCCAGGCTATTTCTCACGTCTTGTATTAATTCATAAATTACTTCAAATGTCTTAATTCTCAATCTCTTCTCTAAGTCGTTTCTCATAAATTGCATCACCGAAGGGGTAATTTTAACCCTAAAACCAATAATTATGGCTTTTGACATTTCGGCCAACTTTGCATCGGTTTCGTTTATTTCTCCAACTTCTGATTTTAAAATGCGCAAAATAGCCTTGTCTTGAGGGAGATTTTTTAACATACCCTCAACTGCTTCCAGCGAACCAAAAACATCTCCTTTTAAAATTATATTTAAAACTTTTTTACTCGGATCAGAATTTAAAACAGTCGAGCCAATTTCTCTCTTTGGAATTTCCTTCTTTATTTCTTCTTCTGCCTCCTCTACGGTTTTATAGCTCTTAAATTTTTCTCCAACTGCTGGCACTTTTTCAAAACCCAAAATAATAGTGGGTTGAGAGGGGAGGGATTCTGCAATCTCGTGGCCTTGAAAATCTTTAACTGACTTTACCTTAGCTAAGGCCAGGTCTGTCGCGATAATATCTTTTGCCCGCAAAATTCCTTTTCTTATAATAGCTGTTGCCACCGGCCCACACAAACCATCCATATAAGACTCAATAATTAACCCCTCTGCGGGCACATTAACCTCCGATCTTAAGTCCTGTAAATCAGCAACCAACAAAATAACTTCCAATAATTCGTCTATGCCAGTTTTTTCTTTTGCTGAAACCTCAACCGATGGAATTGTCCCGCCAAAAGATTCAACCAAAACATCTACTTTAGAAAGTTCTCCTTTTATTTTTTCAGGGTTTGCATTAGGCAGATCTATTTTATTTAACACAACAATCATAGGAATTTCAGCCCTTTTTATCGCCATTATGGCCTCTTTTGTTTGGGGTTGTACCGATTGAGCGGCATCTACAACAAGCAGGGCTATATCAGCAACCTCAGCTCCCCTGGCTCTCATAGCGGAAAACGCTTCGTGCCCCGGAGTATCAATAAATGTTATTTTTCTTTGTCCTGAGCCTGCCGAAGGATTGCCATCCATTATAACCTCGTATGCCCCTATATGTTGGGTAATTCCTCCCGATTCTTTTGAGGTTATTTTAAAATTTCTGATGGCTTCTAAAAGTGAGCTTTTTCCATGATCAACGTGCCCCAAAACAACCACCACCGGCGGCCTGTTTGGTAATTTTTCAGTTTTCTTTTTATCTTTTGCCATATTACTTTTTTCCAATTGCTCTTTCTATAGCCCCCTTTTCTTCGCTTGATAATTGATGATCTGATTTTCCCTCTTTCACTGATTTTGCATAAACCCTGTTGCCATCTTTGACAAATAGACTACAAATCAGAACACCATTATTTTTATTATCCAGCAAAGCTATCACAAAACTTTGATTCCCTCCCATATCGCTGAAGGGATTAAACCTTACTATTCCTATCTTTTGAATACTTATCTCACAAAGGCTTTCTAGATTTTCAATTCTCGATATGGCCCCTTTAATTTTTTCTTCTAACTCTTCGCTTCTTCCTTTCTGAGATAAAAAAATATCCTTAAAACTTTTAATTTTGCCTTTTTCCAGTAGCTCGTCAATTTTTTTACTGGTTTGGCGCGACTGCCAAATAAAAAAGGCACTCGTTGTAGCTAGAACTAAAATTATAATGATACCCAGGAGACAGCCAAATAAAAAAATACTCGTCTGCGTAAGCATACCCCGTTAGAAGTTTTAAACAAAAAATATTTTACAAAAATATTTTTTGTAAATCTCCGTAAGTAAATTGTCTTAATCCGTGCTATGACCCGTCCAAAGTTATTTATTACATCTAACCTCTAACGGGGCATACAAGTATAATACAATAAATTCCGTAAAACTGCAACTCGAATTTAGTCTAACGCGCTCCAGATTTCAGGGTCTTCGCTCCCCAAAACCCAAGCGGAAAATCCTCTTAAATTTTTTTCTTTTACTATGTCTAGCTTTAATCCAAAGCTCTTCTCATTTTCGTACCATATTTTATATGATTTTGCTCCTACAGAATAGGTAAGCCAAGGAACGCCTAATCTTTCGTCAAATCCATGCTTACATCTAAAATTCTGCGCAGTATAATCAACCAAACTATAAGGACCGCTTGAAATTCTTTTATATGAATTCTGGTCCCAACCCCAATAGTAAAATGGTATACCCATCGATAGCTTTTCCGCTGGAATTTTATCTTTAACATAATCAAGAACGTTATTTATATATAAAACAGAAGCGGTCGGCCCTACAGAATTAGAATCGTCATATGTCATCATACTGATAAAATCTACGGCTTCCGCAAGCCTTTTATAATCAAATGCGCCAGCCCAATTTTTATAAGCAGCCGTATCCTCGTAGTCAACAATCCTGCAAACCGCAGCTACACTTAAAATCAAATTGTTTTTATGCAGAGCTTTTGCCGTTTTTTCAACAAAAGACGAGTATAAATCCCTGTCCAAATAACTTATATTTTCAAAGTCAAACTGCCAGCCGATATAATTATTCTTTTCTGCCAAAAAAATAAAATTATCTATAACTTTATCCTGGGCGGAGGTAGACAGCAAAAAGTTGTGGATTATATTCTGATTAAATTTAGCATTTACCACAAGGGGCATCACCCTTATATCGTATTTTTCTATAACTTCTTTCAGCTCTGCGCTTAAAGATCCGCGTAATTGCAAGTCTGAACCCACAGCATAAGCCTGCGGAGCTAAAATATCAATTTTATTGGGGTTGTTTTCAATGGCTGTTATAGCTTGTTTCTCTCTGTCAGAAGCCAAATAGAATACTTTTTCGAAATTATAATTATTTTCTTCTCCGAAAACAAAAACTGGCGCAATAAAAAATAACACCAGAAAAAAAGCAATAGAGAAATGGTAAAAATTTACTTTCATTTTCTAATCATAACAAACAATAGACTAATCAACAAAAATAAGTTTTCCACAACTGATACAATAAAAAATCCCGCGGGGGTCCCGTGGGATTTCGATCCGAAGAGAACGCTTAATGTTTTCTGCGGACTACTAGGGGGATAAGGCATGAAAGAAAAACCAATGTCGCTGGTTCGGGGATCGGGTCGCCTGAGATAGCAAAATCGTCAAAGTAAATACAGTCTGTGGTGTTGTTGAGTAATGAGCGGATTCGTAACTGGAACAGCGGGTTATCGTTGGCGCCAGAAGGCAAAAGAAAACTTGCTTCTTGCCAATCAACGCTCGTTACGACATTGTTATAGGTTGTTAACTCCAACCAGTCTGTGCCGTTTGGCGTCCACTCAACAAACACATAATCGTTGTTTTCAAGTCCTGCATAAATCCTGTACTCGCAGTTTATCACCACATCCTGATGTCTGGCCAAAGACAGAGACAAAAGAAGAACATCTCCGTCCAAGGCGTACGGCCCGACGACCTGGGCGCGCTTTGAACCAGAATATGTGTTTCCGCCGGACGTAGTCCAGTTTCCACCAGAAGAGGTCCAGGCGGAAAAATCTCCTGATTCGAAGCCGTCGCTCCAAATCATTTCAGCTTTGGCTTTTGAGCACGACGCCAAAACAAACAAAACCACAACAATTGCCAGACCCATCTTTTTCATGAGCACTTTCTCCTTCAAAGAGCAATGTAAAAAAATAAACGGGCCACAAGCCCAAATATTTCTTTACTTTTTTATTTTATCACACAATTAAAAATCAGACAAAAAAGCTTTTATCACTTTTTTTGTTTCGGACAAATTTTTAACCTTCATTAGGGACTCTCTAAGTTCTTTTGCTCCCCTAAATCCTTTTGTATATGCATGAAGATGTTTTTTAATCCCTTCCCAGCCGGGGTACCCCCTGGGTCTTGGTCCGCCTTGGGCGGAAAAAATTTCGGCGTGTTCAATAATTGCATTCAGCTTTTCTTTAACAGTGGGATTTTTACCGGAAAAAAACCATGGATTTCCTAAAACAGCCCTGCCTATCACAACGCCGTCTAATCCTGTTTGTTTTACCAGATGCCGGGCTTCTGTAAGCGATTTTACGTCGCCATTCCCTAAAATTAAGGTTTTGGGAGCATATTTGTCCCTAAGTTTTACAATCTCTTTTGCCAACTCCCAATGAGCGGGTCCAAAGTATTTTTCATCTCTGGTGCGAAGATGCACTGTCAGAGCAGATATATTTTCCTCTAAAATTGCGGGAATCCATTTGGCAACTTGATTTTTTTTATACCCTATGCGAGTTTTTACCGAAACAGGAATTTTACCTGCCCCCCTTTTTACCGCCCTGATAACTTCTTTTGCCAACTCCGGATTTTTAATCAATGCCGCGCCTCCACCTTTTTTCTCTATGTTTCCGTCAGGACAGCCCATATTAATATCTATACCGTCAAAACCAAGCTTTACAACTTCTTCTGCTGCTTTCTCAAAATAAGCAGGATCTCCGCCAAAAATTTGGGCGATTATCGGGCGCTCTTTTTTATTAAACTTTAAAATATCCAAACAATAATTTCTGCCTCTTGAAAACAATCCGTCGGCTGAAACAAATTCTGTCCAAAAAAAATCCGGCTTACCATATTTTAAAAACATGAGGCGAAAGGCCTCATCTGTAACTCCCGACATTGGCGCTATTGCCATAATCGGCTTCTTCCTTGTGCCCCGAAGGGTAAACTTTTTCCAAAAACCTAATTCCATATTTTTTCCAAAAAATCACCCCTTTCTATCGTTTTTCGTCCAAGTTCTTCAATATACTCTCTTGAAATAATAGCAATCACCACGTCGTAATCTTTTTTTAGGTCATTTAAAACCTTTCTCGCCCTATCAAGATTGACTGGGACATTATCCTCTCCTGCCGCATAAAACTCCTTAAAAGATTTTACGTGCTCAAAACCTAAACTTTTACCAATTATTTCTGCGCTCTCAATAGCACGGAAAATTTTTGCACAAACAACGCAACATTTTTTATCCTTAACTAGATCTTCTAGCTTTTTAGCAACCGAAAGCATTGTTTTCTTGCCACTTTCATTTAAATGGCCATTTTCGTGCTCGCCATATCTGACTAATATTAATTTCATAGCGGAGGGTGCAGGACTCGAACCTGCAAGGGGATTGCTCCCGCTGGTTTTCGAAACCAGTGCCTTACCATTAGACTAACCCTCCATAAAATTATTCTATCACACTTTTACTAAAAATGCGGGGTTGCCCCGCATTTTTTTATTGAACACTTCTAATAATTATTTAGCCTCATTTTTGACTAAAACCTTGTGCCAATCGTTGAAGTCGTAAATATCGTGGGCCATAATTCCTAGCACAGCGCCGACAAAAAATCTGGGAAGATAAAGATAATCAATAAACCAAACTATCAGCAAAAATATTGCCCCTAAAATCCAATGGTGCATGTGAAGCTTCCATTTTCCACAATCTATGTAAATACTTTCAACTTTTCCGCTTTCGATTAAATATTTAGAAAAAATCTTGGAGCTGACATAACCCACGGCCAAACCCAAAGCTATAAGAGAGGAGTAATAAAACGAAGCCGCCAGCACAATTACGGGCAGATATCTCCTCACTTTTGAGTTTTTGTTGTCACTTTTTGCTAATTCGAGATCTATTAATTTATCGTTTAAATCGTTTAAATTACCGCTGTTTTCCATAATAAGATAATACGACTTCCTGATAGAAGTCAGCTAATTCTCCCTATTTAACTTTAAACCAGTTATTAGGCTATTTTATCACCAACTAACTCCTCTGTCCAGCCTTAAGCCATATTTTTATCCCCAGCTAAAAAGCTCAATTTTATACCAAAAAACCGCCCGATGAGGCGGTTTTTTGGTTATACTGAGCTTGTTCGAAGTGTGCCCTCGGTAGGAATCGAACCTACATTTAGGGTTTAGGAAACTCTCGTCCTATCCATTGAACGACGAGGGCATGTTTTGGTGTGGGGGCAAGTTAAACGATGGGGGGGTTGTTTAATTTAAACGTTAACACAAATTTTAGTTTGTCGCAAGTTGCTATTTAAGCACGCACTCTGCTATAATAATCAAATACAAAACAATCTAACAAAAATATGAATTCAAAATCACCAATCGTATCCATTGCAAAAAAAGTCTGTCCAGCGGTAATAACCGTTATTGTGTCTAAAGATTTGCCGAGGGCAGAAAACTTTTATTCTTTTCCGTTTGCGGGTAAGGAATATGTAATGCCGAAGCTAGAAAAAGGCGAAAAGGCCGGGATTAAAAAAACCCAGATCGGCGGTGGCTCTGGTTTTATTGTTTCAGAAAATGGATATGTTTTAACCTCAAACCATGTAGTCTCTGATACAACAGCCGATTACACGGTAATTTTAGACCCAAAACATAAATATCCTGCCAAAGTCCTATCAAGAAATCCAATTAACGATACGGCGGTTTTAAAAATTACCGGTGAACGCTTTCCATTTTTAGAAATGGCGGATTCAGATAAAATTGACCTGGGTGAAGAAGTTGTTGCAGTTGGAAACGCACTGGGAGAATTTACAGACACGCTTTCAACGGGAATTGTTTCCGGGCTTTCCAGGTTTATAACAGCTTTTGGAGGAGTAGACCACCAAATGCAAAACTTAAGAGGCTTAATACAAACCGATGCGGCAATCAATCCAGGCAACTCAGGAGGCCCATTAATTAATATGGAATGCCAGGTTATTGGGATTAATACCGCTATGATAGCGGGCGCTCAGAATATCGGATTTGCAATTCCTATCAATTATGCCAAAAAAGATTTAGAGGAAGTCAAAAAGTTTGGGAAAATAATAATGCCGTTTTTAGGAATAAAATATGTTTTAATTTCTAAAGAAATGGCGGAGGCAAATAAATTACCGGTAAACGACGGCGCTCTAGTGGTTAGAGAGGCGTTGGGTGAATCTCCTGTAGTAAAAGGCTCCGCAGCCGATAAGGCTGGCGTTAAAGAATGGGATATACTTTTAGAATGCAATGAAGAAAAAATCACAACAAAAAATCCCCTGGCTGAAATTCTCCAAAAATGCAAAGTCGGGTGCCAAACCACGTTGGCAGTTCTGCGCGACGGCAAAAAGCTAAATCTAACCGTAAAGCTTGAAGAAAAAAGTTAATTTTATGTTTAATAAAAAATCGCAAGCGTCCTTTGGGCTTGCGATTTTTTATTTAATCCTTTATATTTGCGGAGGAATTGATGTCGTCTGGTTATCGTTTTTTTTACCGAATGCTTCAAACGCTCTTAACACTTCCAAAGGAATGGCAAAAACAATCGTATTAGATTGGTCAGAGCTTATATCGTTGATCGACTGAAGCGTTCTCAAATGCAACGCTCCTTTCGATTCGCCCAACACCTGCGCCGCTTTTGCCATATTGTTTGCGGCCATCACTTCTCCTTCGGCTTTAATAATTATTGCCCTTTTTTCTCTTTCTGCTTCCGCTTGTTTTCCAATGACCCTTTTCATTTCTTCTGGCAAGGTTATATCCTTTAATTCAACATTTAAAACTTTAATCCCCCATGGATCTGTTTCCTTGTCTATAATATCCCTTATGCTTTCAGAGACCTTGTCTCTTTGAGACAGAAGTCCATCCAAATCAACTTGGCCAACTGCGTTTCTCATTGTGGTCTGGGCTAACTGCGAAATAGCATAATAAAAATTTTCTACCTCTAAAACTGCTTTTTCCGCTGAAGATATTTTATAATAGATTACCGCATTAACACTCACAGAAATATTATCTTTTGTAATTGCCTCTTGATTGGGTACGTCCACAGCCTTTACCCTTAAATCTATTTTGCGGTATGACTGTATAATAGGAAAAATCAACCGCCAGCCAGGCTCCATTGTGGCGATATATTTTCCAAGCATAAATTTAACACCCTTTTCATATTGGTTTATCTGTTTTATGGAAACTAAGATAACGGCCAGTGCAAACCAAAAAATTGCTGTTAAATACGGATGTGCGGCGGAAAAAATAAAAATTGGGTTCATATTTTTAAAATATTAATAATATTAGCTTATATTTTTACATTGA
>CAZMKW010000016.1:0-1314 GCA_964567205.1 uncultured Candidatus Saccharibacteria bacterium
CAGCAAAATCCTGTCGCTTGCACACTGGAAGCAAAATTATGTCCGGATGGTACTTCTGTGGGCAGGGAAGGTCCAAAATGCGATTTTGCGGAATGTCCAAAATTAATTGGCGGAGATAAAGATGCTCATGGTTGCTTACCCGCCGCCGGTTATACTTGGTGCGAGGTGAAACAAAAATGTTTGCGAAGCTGGGAAGAAAAATGCGAAAAAGTTGTTGATCCAACCGTTGGCTGGAAAACATATAACAATGACCGTTACGGTTATTCCATTGAATATCCAAATGATTGGTCTGCATCATTTTCAAAAAGTGATTTTTCAGTTAGGGGAGGAGGTGATATTATAGGCGGCGATAGCGTGATTTCTAAAGATAATTTTATAATTACGATGATGATTTACAAAGTTGATCCCGATGTTACATATGATTCCTTCACTAAAAACTATGGGGTTGGCACAAAAGAGAATTTTACAATTAATGGCGTAGGCGCATTAAAGCTAACCAGTATATCCGTTGACATGCCGGTAGGAATTACTGTAGTAAACACTTTTGTGAAATCGGGCGATAAGATGTTTACTTTTAATTATAGTGGCAAACCAATTCCAGTAGTTAAAAAAAATTTTGCAGACCAAATCATTTCTACTTTTAAATTTACAAAATAAAAATATGGTAAAAGAAAATAAAAAAGAAAAAACAGAGCCAAAGGAAAATAAGGCTTTAAATACTGCGATAGATGAGATTAAAGAAAGGTTTGGCGAGGGGGCTATTATGAAAATGAGAGATATTCACGCTGTGAATGTTGATGTAATTCCTACCGGATCAATTGCAATGGATTTAGCTTTGGGCGTGGGAGGAATGCCACGAGGAAGAATTATAGAAATATATGGAGCAGAGTCATCCGGTAAGACAACGTTGTCTTTGCACGTTTTATCGGAGGCTCAAAAGAAAGGAGGTACTTGTGCGTTTGTTGATGCAGAGCATGCGATGGACCCGGATTATGCAAAAAGAATTGGCGTGAACGTTGACGACCTGTTAATCTCCCAACCTGATTCCGGAGAACAAGCCCTGCAGATTGTGGAGACACTTGTAAAAACAGGAACGGTTGACGTTATAGTTGTAGATTCTGTCGCCGCTCTAACTCCGCAGAGGGAGATTGAAGGAGAAATTGGAGACCAGCATATGGGTTTACAGGCAAGATTAATGTCTCAAGCGTGCAGAAAGCTTTCAGCGATCATGGCAAAGTCAAACACCATGGTTATATTTTTAAACCAGACAAGAATGAAAATTGGTATGGTTTTTGGAAATCCCGAAACAACGCC
>CAZMKW010000016.1:1414-4338 GCA_964567205.1 uncultured Candidatus Saccharibacteria bacterium
AAAGAGGAGGCGATGAAGGTGAAAGAATAAAGAGTAATACATTAAAAAACAGCCGAGAGGCTGTTTTTTAATGTATTACTTAGGAGTGTAAGCTATTAGCCCCATTTGTCTTGCGCGCTTGATCGCAACAGCGGTCTTTTTTTGGTGGTACGAGCAGAGGTTCGTTTTTTTTCTGGGTTTTATCTTATAAAATCCGGAAACAAATTTGGACAACAATTCTATGTCTTTGAAGTCCACATTATCGATATTTTTTTGACAAAAATAACACATCGTTGTAAATTTTTAATTTGAAATTTGAAATTTGAATTCAATAATAAATTTTTAATGACTAAATTTGAAAACGCGAAGGGTTTTAATCATTTCAAATTAAATAAATTCAAATTGATTTCAAATTGTAAATTGTAAATTTAAAATTATTAAAAGGGAATATCTTTTACATCGATTTCATCAGCGGCGTTGTCTTCAAGTGAAACCGTCTTTTCTTCTTCGGGGGTACTATCGGCCGGAGGAGTGTAGTTTTCTTCAATTATTGGGATCTCTTCTTGTCTCGGTGTTGTTCCCTGGGGTTCAGAAGCCATAGAAGATGGTTTACTATAACTTGAACCGCCCGATGATGCTCCTGCACTCCTTGGTCCCAATTGCATTGTTTCGGCAATTATCTCTGTTTTGTATTGTTTGACCCCTTGGGCATTTGTCCAGCTTCTTGTTTTTATTCTTCCCTCGATTAAAACTAAAGAACCTTTATTTAGGTATCTCGAAGAAATATCGGCTAATTTTCCAAAACAAACAATGTTATGAAATTCCGCTTCTTGTTTTTTTTCTCCGGCACTTGAAGTGTAGAATCTATTTGTAGCTATGCTAAAACTGGTTACTTGCTGACCGGAAGGCAGAGACCTCACTTCGGGATCTCTTGTAACGTTTCCTAAAACGAATGCTTTATTTAGATTCATAAATGAGATACCAATGATACTAATCCGCATTCCAATGATACGAATGACGGATTAATTATTAGTATAATTGGTATGAGATTAGTATATTAGTATCGCGTTATTGACCTAAAAGCTCTTCTAATTTTTGTTCGATATCTTTTAATTCGACCTTTCCCTTATTCTCCGATTTGTCTGCCGGAGCTAATCCGGGAACCTCATCGGAGGTGGAAGTTATAATATCTTTTTCTTTAACAACCGTCTTTTGTTCAATTCCAAATTCCGCAACGGGTTTTGTTTTAGATGCTCCCCTGGTTCGTCTTTCTTTCTTCAACTCGGCTGCTTTCTTTATTATAAGCATATGGCGGAGAATTTTTCCATCTTTTTCAAAAATTTCTTTCAACACAGCTATTTTTTCAGGTTCTAATTGGAATTCTATCGCACCAAAAAAACCGGAAGAAAGTCCTTTTATAGGATAAGAGAGCATTTTGGCGACAGGGTTCGAATGTTTGAGAATCGTTCCCTCTTCTTTTTGGATGGCAGATTCAAGCTCTTTTGCTTTGGCTTCCGCCTCTTCTAACGTTATCTCCGAAGAGACAACATACACGAGTTCGTACGTTTTCATTAATATTTTAAATATGAAGTCCTCGGCGGGTCAGCTGTCGCGGGCCTGCGGGGGACCCAGGGCGCTTGCTCTGGGCACGGAATTTCATATTTGACTAATTTTATTATATCGATATTATAGCAGAAAGTCCTTGAAAGTTCAAGGTTTTAGTGGGATAATTTATTTAACATGGAAATTAATAAATCTATATTTAAGTCATACGACATAAGGGGAATATATTCTTCGGAGTTAAACGAAAATACGGCCTTTGTCATAGGCGCAGCACTCGTTAGACATACGGGCGCCAAGAGGGTTGTTATCGGACAAGATGCTCGTATTTCGTCTCCAGCGCTATTTAAGGCCCTTGCAAGGGGTGTTTTTGCCGGAGGGGCACAAGTGACCGACATTGGGCAGGTGCCCACAGAATGCGTGTATTTTGCTTTAGGAAGCTATGATTTTGATACTGCAGTTATGATAACCGCCAGTCATAATCCAAAAGAATACAATGGATTTAAAATGATCCGAAAAATTGGCCACAACCTTGAAATGGTAAGAGGCACGGAGTTGGCGTCTATCGCAGATTCCGATATCTCTACATCAGACAGTGGTGCAGATATAGATGTTCCTAAAAAAGATATTTGGAATGATTTTATTAAAAATATTTTATCTTTTGTTGATTTAAGCGAGATCACGCCCTTAAAGGTTGTTATTGATGCCTCAAATGGCGTTGCGGGAAATGCGATTTCGAGAATGCAGGATAAATTACCAGTTGAAATCGTTCCTTTAAATTTTGATCCGGATGGCAACTTCCCGAACCATAGCCCAAATCCATTAATCGAGGGTTCTGCTGATAAGATTAAACAGATGGTAAAAACAGAAAAAGCAGATTTTGGTTTAATATTTGACGCCGACGCAGATAGAATTTTCCTGATAGATGAAGAAGGTGAAATGGTCCGGGCAGATGTTGTTTTATTGCTCTTAGCAAAGTATTTTTTAGAGAAAAATCAAGGCATGGCAATAGCTTACAACGCAATTTGCTCAAAAGCCACCCAGGAGTTTATAAAAAAATGGGGCGGAAAGCCAATAAGGACAAAAGTTGGATTTGTGAACGTTAGAGAGGGTTTAATGCAAAATAATGGAATTATGGGCGGAGAACTGTCCGGACACTATTGTTTTAGAGATAATTTTTATATGGATTCCGGAATGATTGCACTTTTAACCTTGTTGGTAATATTTTCTAAAGACCAGGGGGCGGTTTCAGAAATTGTGAAGGATCTATCTCCTTATGCAAAATCGTCTGAGTTTAATTTTCAGGTTTCAGATAAAACAGCGGTTATAGAAGAAATAAAACAAAAATATTCAGATGGCGAGCAGGACTTTTTAGACGGTGTAAC
>CAZMKW010000016.1:4438-11706 GCA_964567205.1 uncultured Candidatus Saccharibacteria bacterium
CGAACTTCTTTCATTGTGGTTTCGGCGATAGTCTTTGCCCTTGATGCACCCTTAGCTAAAATATCTTTAACATAAACGTCTCTTGTTTGGAGCTCTTTTTGTTTTCTTCGGAAAGGCTCTAAATAATCAACTAAAACTTTTGCCAATGATTTTTTAAAGTCACCGTAACCTTTGCCCTTAAATTCTTTTTCGATATCTTGCGTTGTTCTGTTGGTCAGCAGGCTGTATATAGTCAAAAGATTAGAGATGCCGGGTTTTTTTGTAACATTGTAAACTACGTCTTTGCCAGAGTCGGTTTCAGCTGACATTATCTTTTTTGTAATTTCTTCGGGCGAATCAAAAAGAGAAATGCAGGATTTTGGGTCGTCAGATTTTGACATTTTCTTCTTAGGATTTGTCAGCGACATTATTTTAGCTCCCGTTTTTGGTAAAATTGTTTCCGGTTCTGGAAAAATTTTACCAAATTTTTGGTTAAATTTTCTTGCAATTGTTCTGGCAAGTTCAACGTGCTGTTCTTGGTCTTTGCCAACTGGAACGGCCTGCCCCTTATACAAAAGAATATCAGCTGCCATTAAAATGGGGTAGCTGAACAACCCGGAGTTTACATAATCTTTGTGTTGTTTCGATTTTTCTTTAAATTGGGTCATGCGAGAAAGTTCGCCCATTGGAGTTATCGTGCTTAAAAGCCAAGCTAATTCGGCGTGTTCTTTTACTTCTGACTGCACAAAAATAATGGATTTTTCAGGATTTATTCCGGCCGCCAAATAAACCGCAGTTGTGTCTAAAATATTTTTTT
The DNA here is from genome assembly GCA_964567205.1 of uncultured Candidatus Saccharibacteria bacterium. Classification (GTDB taxonomy): domain Bacteria; phylum Patescibacteriota; class Minisyncoccia; order Minisyncoccales; family Staskawiczbacteraceae; genus XYD1-FULL-39-28. The sequence continues at coordinate 5,235 of CAZMKW010000016.1, forward strand.
TCAGTTCCTTTGGGTCGTAAGGAGTTGTTATCGCGTGTAAATCAACTACGCAAAAAACGCACTCGTTTCCTTCCTGAAAAGAAATCCATTGCTTTATGGCTCCTAAATAATTACCGATATGTAATCCACCAGTGGGGCGGATCCCTGAAAAAATGCGCATGTTAGTAAATTTTAGCTTTTTATATATTAAACTTCAATAACTACGGGGAGAATCATGGGGCGGCGGGAGGTTTTTGTTGATAAAAAGTCTCCGACTTTGTTGCGGATTTCATCTTTTACATAAGTCCAGTTTACCGGTCCTCCGTGGCCGGCTGATTTGTCTACAATTTCTATTACTTTTTTACGGGTCTGCGCCAGCAAATCTTTTGATTCCCGTAAATAGACAAATCCGCGGGAAATAATATCGGGGCTACCTCGTACAGTTCCTGTTTTCTTATCTATTATAGCTACAATAACAAACATTCCATCTTCAGCTAACATTTGGCGGTCTCTCAAAACAATTTCTCCGACGTCTCCAACCCCCAGTCCGTCAACAAACACATAACTGGTTGGCGCTTTTTCTTTTAATATTTCTGCGTTATTGTTGGAGAATTTTATAATCGAACCGTCATCGGGAACAAATATTTGATCTTTTCTAAAGCCAATTCCTTGGGCAACTTTTGCGGCCTCCTTAAGAAAGTAGTGGTTAGCGTAAACAGGAATAAAGTAATCCGGTTTAATTTCTCTAAGCATTTCTTTTATGCCCTCAATATTGCTATGCCCGGAAATATGCACATCAATAATATCAGAGTGGTAAACGTTATCTGACTGGCGGTAAAGATTATCTTTTACTCTTTGGACGGTGCGTTCGTTACCGGGAATTACCGAAGAAGAAAAGATAACAGTATCTTCTTTTTTAATTTTAACAAAGCGGTGGTTTCCTGCAACAATTCTGGAAAGCGCTGCCATTTCTTCACCTTGACCTCCTGTACAGATAATTATAACTTTATTGTCAGGATATGTGTGAGCTTTGTCGGTTGTGATAATAACTCCCTTTGGGATTTTAATATATCCAAGCTTTGTCGCCAGCTCAATGTTTAACTTCATCGAAAACCCATCTAGGGCAACTTTTTTATTTGTTTTTGCTGCAAATTCGAGGATTTGTCTTATTCTTTGAATCTGAGAAGAAAAAGTTGTTATGATAACTCTACCCGGGGCTTTTGTTATTAGACCAAAAATATTATTTAACATTTCCTCCTCGGTTACCGGTTCTTTGGCGTTTGTGGCGCCCAAAGATTCAAGCATTAAGATGGTCGGTTTTTTTAGGTTAGACAACTGAAAATAATTAATGGCTTTTCTGCCCACGGGGTCTTTTTCAATTGTCCAGTCTCCGGGATGAATAACTGTTCCAGAGGGTGTTTCTAAAATAATTCCCATGGCATCCATTACGCTGTGGTCAATTGGAAAAAAACTTAAAGTAAACCCGCCAAGTCTGATTTTTTCATTTATATCCTTTATATATAATGTCCTAAGCTTTTTTGATTCACCGCGATAAAGGTCTTCAACCCTATGTTTTACCATTTCTAGAGTTAAAGGCCTGCCGATTATCTGCGGATTTCCTAATTTTTGCAAAAGTATGGGAGCCGCTCCAATGTGGTCTAAGTGGCCATGAGAAAATATAACTCCTCGGATATTCTTTTCTTTTCCTTTTAAGTATTCAATGTTTGGAATTATATAATCAATTCCAGGCATATCTTCTTCCGGAAATTGTAAGCCCATATCTAAAATTACAATATCCTGACCATACTCAAAGCAGGTCATATTTCTTCCAACCTCTTCGCATCCACCCAGTGGAATTATTTTTAGATTGTTTTCCGGATGCCACGATTTTCTGGGCGCCGGATATGTGTCTTGCCACGTTTTCTGTGGCATGGTATTTTGTTTTCCGGTATTACCCGGACTTTTTTGTGCTATCATGTTTATTTTTTATTGTTTTAATTTTATTGTTGCAAAAAATCTGTTGAGATCAATTTTTTGCATATTTGTGCCGCAGGAGGGAGTCGAACCCTCAACCCTTGCGAGACATGCTCCTGAAGCATGCGTGTATGCCAGTTTCACCACTGCGGCATTATTTGTTGTAAAAAGGTGGGGGGATGAACGTACGTGTTTGCCAATTTCACCGCCTGGGCTAAGTTAGAGCTATTTTATTTAAGAAAATCTAAGTTTTGAGGGACTTCTTTTAGAGAGTTTTCAAAACGTAACTCCGGTACGGATTTATAGTTTTCATTTTTAATCCAACCCTGTTTTGTGTAGTAATAACATGCGCCTCTTTTTTCTTCAAAGAGGGAATAGTCACTTTTGCATCCTTCGGCTGTCCAGTCGCCGGTTTTTAGGTTTTCTGTTTCTGAGGGATTTATTGTAACGTGGCCATAGCCTTCAGGAATTATAGCTGATTCCCCTGGTTTTGCTTCTACTGCATAAACATCCTCAATGTTATCTGCATTTCCTTTTTGCATCAGAAAAATTGCTTGTCCTTCCATGACAGTGTACATTTCTTTAAAATTTCCGATATGCACATGACCCTTTGTTTTTGCAAATTCAGAACCAAGCATTTTAGCTAGTGTAACGGTGATATTGTGGACCAATCCATTTTCCTGTTTTACTTTTCTGTACATATAATATAAGTCCATGTTAGGAGAATTTTTTGCAAAATCTTCATCATATAAAACTTCGCGCATATCATTTAAGTGTCTTACGTCTGGAGTTAACTTTGTTATGTCTATTTCCATATTCTTTTTGTATTTATAAACCAATTACTAATATTTTCAAATCTTTTTGCAGGATCGATTATTTTTGTTGTATCAATGCCTTTTACTTTTCCGGAAACCCAATAAATATAATCGGGATCGTATAAAAATAAGGCTGGTGTGTTTCCTAGTATAATGTCTTGCAGTTTTTCATAGCTTTGTGTCTTTTTTGTTTCGTCCAAAGTTTCCCTGGAGTCTTTTAGTAATTGGTCTGCATTTTTATTTTGATATGCCGAAAGGTTCAATCCCGGGTCGTTTATTTGGGTAGAATGCCAGAACGGATATAAATCCGGTATACTTCCCAGCGCCTGACCGTAAAGTAGGGCATCGTAGCTTCTGTTTTTAATAATATCTTTTAAGTCCGAGAGATCTACGGCATTTACGTCGACTGTTATCCCGACTTTTTGCCAGTAGTCTTTTAAAAGATTAGCCGTCGTAACTAGCTGAGGTTGGTTTATTGTAGTTAGGGTGAATTGTAGTGGTATGGAATTATTTTGGGTGGAGAAGCATAATTCATTAAGCTTTTTTCGTGTTCCCGGGCCCACTTCTCCTGTGCTTGGGACATCGGGTAGATATTTTTTTTGGAAGGCGGTCACTGCGTCTTCTGTTCCCTTACTATAAGTCCCGCTGGTTTCTCCTTGTAAAAGAGTTCCAAGGTCATTATCTAGTCTTGAAAGACATCCTTGCAGTTCCACAACTTCACTTCCCTTGGATTTTGCAGATAGGTAGCTTTTAAATTGAAAAGCCGGTTTTTTACTATCTATTTTTGTTCGGGTTTCCCCTTGGGTTTCTGAATCTGAATATTTATATCCTGATTTATCCAATAACGTGTTCGCAGTATCTGTGTTAAAATCATAATTTATTGTTGGTCCTGAGTAGCCAAAATAATCTGGCATAATTGGAGAATCAACAACAGAAATATTTTCTTTAAATGTCTCTCCAATTTTTTGTGCAAGTTCCTGTTTATTAACAGAATAATTAAGTGCCTGGCTTATATTGGCGTCAGACAAAATTTTGGATGAGCTGTTATTAAAAAATACGGCAAAATATCTTGGTAGGGAAAAGGAGTAAACGTTGAATTTTTCGTTTGCGCTCCACCCCTGGCGTATTTGTTTTTCAGCTAAAGCCTGATCGTTATCAAGAGCTGTTATAGAAAATCCATCTATGGTTTTTTGGTTGGCAGCGCTCACTAATTCTGTTTTGTCGGCAAAAAATTTAAAATAAATTTTTGATATGTATGGTGTTTTGCCGTAGTATTTGGAATTAACGGACAATGTTAGGTTTTTTATAAAACTGCTATTGTCTCCCTGTATATCGGAGAGAGCATAGTATCCCGATCCAATAGGCTGTAAATTATAGGGAGATAAGGCAAAATTTTCCGGAAGAACATTTTTCCAAATATGTTGGGGAATAATTTTTACAGTGCAATTTTCGAGGAAAGAATTGTACGGCGCGCCAAGGGAAAAAGACAAAGAGGTGTCTGATATTTTTTCCACACCTACACCCAGCCAATTAGCCCTTAATGGGCTTTTGTAATCTGAGTTTTGGATTGTTTTTATTGTATAAATAACGTCGTCAGCTGTTAACGGTGAGCCGTCCTGCCAATAAAGATTATTTTTTAGCTGAAACGTGTAAATTGTACCATCTTCCGAAATTTGATAACTTTCTGCCAAGTCATTAACTATTTTTCCGTTTTTATCATAAGTCATCAATCCGGAATAAATTAAACCGATCAGTGTTCTATCTACATCATTTGTTTCTCCGTAAATAGGATTTATAAACCTTGGTTGTCCTACCACTCCTTCTGTATATGTTCCGCCATAGGCGGGGGCAAGCTTTGTGTTGTTTATGTAAAGGTTAATCGTAAGATAGGTTGCAGATATGAAAAAAAACGCAACAAAAACTAAAAAAAACGTTCTTTCAGTTTTTTTTAATACTTTAAAAATTTGTTTCCACTGAGAAAATTTAGGAAACCTCATTAAAAAATGAATTTTGAATTTAGTATTTTGTAGCTTGAATTGAATTTTGAATTCAGAATTCTGTATTCTTTATTCTATTCTAGATTCCAGCTTCCAAATACTATATTCTTTCGTTACGGAATCAGTATGTTTAATACGCCCAAAACAAGAAAAAGAGTTGCGGCTGCAATAGTGGCATAATGAATTTTTTTCTGGGCTCCGCGTTTAGCAGAGTAAACTTCGCCTCCTCCGCCAAATCCGGCACCAAGAGCTGCTCCTCTTTGCTGTATCGCAATAAGGATAATTATAATTACCGATACTGCTAATTGAGTGTAAAATAAAATTTGATTCATATTTTTTTATTCGTTATCTCTGTTTACTAAAAAAGATTTAACAATTATATTAAGCCCCAAAATAATTAAAACAGTGTATAGTAGCGGAAGAAAGAGGGGGACAGTGAGTTCGTCAAACATTAAATCCAAAACCCAGATTAAAGCCATATCTATTGCTATGGTAAAAAGTCCAAGGGTAATTATTTCTAAGGGCAAGGATATGAGTTTTAGCAACGGCTTTAGAAAATAATTTAATAACCCCAAAACAATTCCCAAAACTACAAAAATCTCCCATTGTGCTGTTAAAGAAAAACCGAAAAAACTCGACGTCGGGTAGGTTATAACCACAACCCCAGGCACAAACATTGTTGCCAGCCATAGCCCGGCTACAGCTGCAATAATCTGAGAGAGTAATTTCCTCATCGACTTAAATTATATCAGATTTAACAGGGAAGTGCAATACAACACAGGGAAAAGGAGAGTTACATTGACAATAAGGATTAAATATGCTATAGTTAAATTATAGTAGTTCATTGATTGATTGCCGTGTTGGCAGTCACCCTTAACCATCGGGTAGATGGAAATTCTTTGGCTTTTAGCCGAGGAAGGAGCATGTCATGTCTCAAAAGTGCAAGTATCCAAATTGGACTCGAGGACAGGAGGAAGCCCTGCTGAACATTCTTGGCGGACAAGAGGTTGCCGAAGCAATTCTTCGGGGTAAACTAAAGATAAGGGTTGATGGGCCGGATGTTTTGAGACAGATAGCTTTCGTGGATATGGAAGCCACAGAGCCCTTCGTCTGGCGCGCCATGAATGCGACTTGGTTGGGTCATTATTATCCAAACGTTGTGGGTACTGCTGACAACAGGGAGCTTCCGGCTACTAGGTTGGCAGTGAGTCGCCTTAAACAATCGGCGACTGCCGAGTCTGTGTTGACAACTCTCGGGTCGTTGGCTGAAATTCAGCTTGGATATTTCCTCAATCTGGTGCAATGCCAGAGTCACAATGAGAGTGGCCCTCTAAACGCACAAGGCCAGCGTAATTTAGCCTTCGTGCGCACGGAAGGAAGACTCTGGGTCGTTTTCTGCTGGCGATCAAGAGTCCAGGATTTTTGGACGATGGGAGCAGAGCCGGCTGACTCAGGCGTAGTCATCTGCCTAGGAGACAACGTGATCTCCTCGAATCTTTGGGATTAGCAATCCGTAATAACGCGGGCGTAGAGCCATAGCTCTGTGCAGTTTGCAGAAATGCAGACTCACGGGGCTTTTTTATTTCAACAAGTCTTTTTTTCTAAGCTTCTTGTGATAATTTATCGCGAATCTGTGGGCTTCGTCGTCGAGTTGTTTTATTAGATTATAAACTTCCTGTGGGAGGTTTTTTAATGGAATTGGATCTT
>CAZMKW010000017.1:0-9313 GCA_964567205.1 uncultured Candidatus Saccharibacteria bacterium
TTTAAAAAAAACAGACCGCTCGCACTTTCCGGCGTCTGTAATATAAAACCTTGTCTGCTCCCTATTCTTCTGATTCTCCAGGTAAAATTGATCAATTAACTCTTTTAACATATCCTACATTTTATCATTCCAAAAAATATATGCAACCCCGTTAGAAATTTGTAATTACGAATTTCTAACGGAGTAAGGCAAAAAAAATCTCCGCACACGAATGCACGGAGACATATAGTTAAATCACCGAATAGGTCAGCGAACTCCCAGCGTTGAGCCGAGATACTCCAAACCCTTCGGCTTAATGATAACCTTCTTGGTATCGATCTTTTCGACGTGGCCGGCAACGACCGCGCCCTTCTCGACCTCCAAGACCCTCTCAATGTCCGCTTCCGGAACGTAGAGTACGAAACCGGCGCCCATGTTGAGGTTGCCGTAGGCTTCCTTGTCATCGACAGGACCGTGCTTCTGAATGAAGTCAAAGATGGGAAGCTGTTTGGGCAATTTTTCAACCACGTATGCGAACGTTTGAGTTGCTCTCATGAGCTTGCGCCAGCCGTGGCCCGTGACGTTCACGGTATAGTGAATGCGAACGCCGTTGTTCAGGCAGTCCTCGACGACCGGCACGTAAATGCAAGTCGGATCGAGCAGGGATTCGCCGTAAGTGCGACCGTCGGAAAGCTTCGTCATGTAACCCTCGGGCAACTTCGTGGCGATTTCTCGTGCGAGCGTCAAACCGTTAGCGTGAATGCCGGAACTCGGAATGATCATGATCGCGTCGCCGTGTTGAATGTCCTCGGCCTTGATAAGCCGTTCCTTCGGTTTCACAAGGCCCATCGCCGAGCCGGACAGAACGACTACTTCCGGAACAACAACGCCCTTGAGGGTCGGAGTTTCTCCGCCACCCCAAACGCATCGCGCCAGGTTGCAGGCGTGCTTCCAGCCGTTGACGAGGTCTTGGCATCTCACTTGGTCGTCGAACCAACTGGAAACGCCGACTGCGAGATGCATCGCCACTGAAAGCGGCAATGCGCCGAGTGTGATCATGTCATTGACGATCATGGCCACCGTGCATTGCGCGATGTGGTCGTAGTACGACTTGCCCGTGAGTTTGTACATCGCGTCAGCGACGAGGTTCTTGGTGCCAAGGCCTTCCTCGACATGCGCGAAGTAGCTTTTGGCTGCTTCGATGAGGTAAGCACTTTCACCGCGGCTCGCCTCAAACTCCTTGAATTCGCCACCGTTCAGTCGAGCAATGTTGCCCGACGTTTCACGGCCAGCCAATTGCGCCATGCGCTTGAACGGATCCATTGCGTCGTAATTGACGCCAACACCCGCATACGTCATCCCTTTTGATGATTTATCGTTCCCAGACATCTCTGTTCTCCTTTATCCTTGTCGTCTCCCTAAAACAATCCGAACCATTCGGAATTAAGTTTTTCAGGTGCTAACAAAATATTACCAATTCTATCAAATTTGTCAAACAAAAAGCCCCGTTTGTGCAAGCACGGGGCCATTGAACTTATCTATTTTGCAAACACCACTCGCGGGCGTTCTGGAACGGCTTTAACCAAGGTGAAACCCTGATATCAGACCATTCCGGTGGCCAGTAATGGCACTGCCAAGGAAGAAATGCTCTTTCGGGATGGGGCATCATTGCAAGATGCCGCCCGTCGGGTGAACAGAGAGCCGCAACTCCCGAGACAGATCCGTTCGGATTGAACGGATATTTTTCGGTTGGCTCATTTCCCGAATCCACATAGACTAATGGAGCAAGATTTTTCTCTCGCACCGCGTCAAGTGTCTTCGGATCAGGAAACTTCACTTGTCCTTCGCCATGAGCAACATGAACGCCAAACGTTGATCCTTCCATGCCCGCCAATAACACCGCCGGGCTTGGTTGAATCTTCACTTGAATCCACCTTGACTCAAAACGTCCGGAACGATTGTGGACAAACCTGGGCTGAAACTGTTCGTCTAATCCTTTGAATGGGACCCATCCAAGAAGCGCCATCAACTGGCATCCATTACAGACACCCAAAGAGAAGGTATCCTTGCGATCGTAGAACCGGTCAAACGTTTCTTTGAGCATTGGGTTGAACCTAATTACTCCGGCCCAACCCTTGGCGCTATCAAAGACATCCATGAACGAGAACCCGCCGGGAAACACAAGACCTTGGAATGGATCCAATGTTATTTTTCCCGCAAGAAGATCACTCATATGGATGTCCATTGGATCAAGGCCAGCAATGTAAAACGCCGCAGCCATTTCCCTGTCGCCGTTAGTTCCTTCCTCGCGAACAACAGCAACTTTCAGACGAAAATCTCCGTCTTTCACGACTGTCACGCCAGGCGTAAAGCCAAGATTATACACCGGCTCGTACACAGTCTGATAAGTCGCAAACTCTTCGTCGGCAACTCCATTTTTTGTCTGAAGTTTTTCTAACTGATGACTGGTGGCTTCCCACCATTGGCGAAGTGTCGGAAGGTCAATACCGAACACGCGAGGAGGCCGGCCGGAAGTTGTCTTGCCGAGATATCTCAAAGAAGGAGCTCCTTCTCTTTCCAATACTCGGTTGATTAAACTTTCGTCATATGTTCGATATTCGATAACCAAGCCGAGCTCTTCTGAAAATAGAGACAGGAGGTCAAAATGGCCGGGGATAATCGCCCCGCAATTTCCGCCAAGACACATTTCAATCACGGTTGTTGCGAGACCTCCGTCGCTTATATCATGAAGCGAAAGTATCACGCCACTTCCATGAAGGATTTGTATTGCTTTCCATGTTGCCTTGAGTAATTGTGGATCGCAATCCGGAGTTTCGTCTCCAATCTGATTAAGAGCTTGAAGCAGAGCCGAACCGCCAAGGCGATTCTTCCCTAAACCAAGATCAATCAAACCGAGATAACTTTCTCCCGGCGCTTTGATGTCTGGCGTTAGCACTTTGGTAATGTCGGGCATCGAGGCGTAGCCAAGAATAACCAACTCGCCTGGCGACTTTACTTTTTCGCCATTGACCGTTGCTACCATTGAGAGACTATCTTTTCCTCCGTCGGGAGCAATACCCAGCGAGATCATGGCATCCCTCATCGCAACAGCAGCGTCGTACATTAGAGCGCCTTCGCCAGGCATTTTTGCCGGCCACATCCAGTTGGCACGGCAACGAACTCCAGATAATTGAATTCCTCCGGCTGACATTAAGTTGGTGAGCATCTCGCCCACCGCCATTCTGGCGCCAGCCTTCGGATCAATCAGCATCTTCAGCGGCTGCTCGCCTACTGCCGAAGCAACGCCGGTTAAGCCAAAATATCCGTCGGCCAAAACTTGAACATCGCCGATGGCTATCTGATTCGCACCACAACATTGCTGCTGCGCAACACGACCGCCGACACTACGGTCAGCCTCGTGGACAATAAATCCTTTGGAGCCTACCGACAGTTGCTGAAAGACAATCTCAATTGCCTTTTTGGGCGTAAGATCGCTCGGCAACTCCGGCGATTTAAAACTCCTTGTGAGGTGGTCAGACTTAAAGGTCTTTTGCGGAAGTTTTCCCAGAATGTCTGCCAACGGAAGATGAACCGGCGTTGTGTTATTTGAGGAATCGATCACCGTAACGTGTCCGTCGCCGGTAATTTCTCCCAACACTTCGCAGCTCACTCGCTCCCTCGCGCAAATACCCTGGAAAATTCCTAACTTCTCGGGCCTAATTAGAATACCGTAGCGTTCCTGATACTCAGCTGACCAGATCGCAATGACAGCCATAGTTTTATCGCCGAGTACAATCTGGCGGATATCCACTTTACCGCCAATCGCATCCATTAGCTCAGTAAGCACGTTGCTCGGCCCACCGGCACCTTGGTCGTGAACGCTTTCAATGGGAGTTTCATCTCCCATCTCAACACACGTCCAAATAACGCGAGCAGCCTTGTGACCATACTCGCCATTACCGCGCTGAACAGACTTGTAATCGAGTCCAGCGTCGTTCTCGCCCTGCATCATACTAGAAGCAGCGCCACCGCCAAACCCGATGTCATAGGCCGGTCCGCCGAAAGCAACGATGATCATTCCTTTTTCTGGTGTACGCTTTTTCAAATGCGCACCATCAATGTGGCCAAGGCCGGCCCCGAAAGCAACGAGCTTGATAAACTCTCGCCGCTCACCGGAAACAATCTGACCAAAAGTCCTAGTGAAACCGCCGGCCAGCGGTTGACCGCCGTACTGGTTTCCATATTTCGTCCATCCAGCAAGACCTTCAAGTAAAGCTCGAAGCGGATTCGCGTACTTGTCGCTAATTTCTCCTCCAACAACTTCTCCTGCAATCTGATAACCAGGAATGTGTAGATTACCCACGCACTCTCCGTCAATTCCGAGGCCGGTGCGAGAACCCTGTCCGCCGGCGTTACCGTCACGAACCTGCCCACCAATTTTCGTCGCTTGTCCGCCATAAGGCGAAATAAGCGAGGGGTGATTGTGCGTTTCCGCAGTTGCTGTTGGATGGAGAGTCCTCCAAACGATTTTGAACGACGAAGGACTGCCGGGCTTCTCCGGTACAAAAACCGGAATACTGAAACCGTGAAGAGCGCCGACGTTGTCGTTGAAAGCCAGCATGCTGACGTTCTGGCCGGAAATCGCACGAAGCGGAGCTCGAATCATATCAAGCAAACACTCCGGCATTTCCACACCGTCTATCACTTGCTTCCCTCTGAAATACCAATGACGCGAGTGTTCGCTATTGGCGTTGCCGATTTGGAACAATTCCACGTCAGTGGGGTTTCTCCCATACTCCCGGAAAAGTTCCGTGTAATAACCAACGTCCCATTCATCCATTCCGAGCCCTAGCTTTTTGTTGGCCTGCCGAATCGCTTCTTCTCCCTGTTCGAGAACAGGAATAAATTGCACTTCCGCCGGCTTCAAATCAAGATTGAAACTCGTGAGACCGCCTAATGGATAGACGGCCTGCGTCATCTTATCCATGTGCTCTGCGAGAATCCCTTCTCGCGTTTCGCCGTTAACGCCAAACAATTTCGACGGCTCGATTCGACTCACCTTGTCCAGACCCATCGCATGACAGATTGCCACTGCGTTGGTTGAAAACGGCGTTTCTACGTTGAGACGCGGGCCGATTTCAACACACGAACCGTTGCCGTGTGACGGATATCCGTAAACCAGCATCGGCTCAAATGTTTCAGCAATAACCCAACGAAGCATCCTGAGCTCCTCCGTGGTCATTTCCGAAACCGTCTCGACATAAAAACAAACTTCATAAAGCCCAAAATTCCTAACGATTTTCGTAAGCATGGCAAACCTTTCTTTCTTGTTTGTAAGGGTTGTTAACTTTGTTAGCTTGTTGTCAAAGGACACACATAAATTACATTAGCGAAAATAATAATTCAAGTCAACAAAAAACCGGCTTTCGCCGGCTTTTTTAAGATTAACGTTTTGCCCATTGTGGAGCTTTTCTTGCACGTCTCAAGCCAAACTTCTTTCTTTCTCTCATTCTTGGGTCTCTTGTTAAAAATCCTGCTTTTCTTAATCTTTTTCTAAAATTATTATTAAAATCCACCAATACTCTCGCAGTTCCGTGCCTTATTGCTTCTGCTTGCGCCGTATGTCCCCCACCTTTTACTCTTGCTGTTATTCTGAACTTATCTAAGCACTTCATTTTTCTCATTGAAGCAACTGACATTTCCTGGTCTCCCACTGTTTGAAAATATTTCTGATATGGCTTGTTATTCACCAAAAATTCCTTATCCCCTTTTGTAAAAAGACGCACGCGGGCAACCGCAGTTTTTCTTCTGCCAATTGCCTCAAAATAACGATCTGGATTTTTACCAGATTCCTTTATTGTCTTTGCTATTTCCTTTGAAATATCATCTTCTGCGATATCTTCTCCTACTTCAACATTTTCAACTGAAAAATTTACAGGCTTTGCTTCCTCTAAAACATCTGCAACTACAGGAGCTTTTAGCTCATCTTCCGGTTTTTTTGCTATTTTTTTAATTGTTTTTTTCTCAACCATATTACTCAAATCTTAATCTTTTAATTTGTCTGTCTCTTAATGTGTTTTTTGTAAGCATACCCATTACTGCATTTCTTAAAACTTCCTTTGGGCCTCTTTTAATTAAAAATTCTTTCAATGTTGCTTTTTTTAAATTTCCCAAATATCCGGTGTATCTAAAATAGTTTTTTCCTTCAAGTTTATTTCCGGTAAATTTCATTTTATCAATATTTTTTACCAAAACAGCGTCTCCAACGTCTTTATACGGAACATAGCTGGGTTTATTTTTTCCTCGAAGCGCGACGGCAACCTCAACAGCCAACCTGCCTAAGGATTTATTTTCAGCGTCTACGGAAATTACTTTTCTTTGTGGGGTAACCTTTGGGTCTTTTACTTTTTTCATACTATTTTACTAACTCAATTATTACCATTTTGGCTCCGTCTGAAATTCTAGGGCCTAATTTCATAATTCTAGTGTATCCTCCATGTCTTTCCTTATATCTGGGAGCTACTTCTTCAATTATTTTCTTTGTAATTTTAGGGGTTAAATCTTTTGCCAAAATCCTTCTGTCGGAAAGAGTAGCCATTTTTGCCCTTGTAATCATCTTTTCAGCAACAGACCTTAGTTCCTTAGCTTTGGCCTCAGTTGTTTTTATTTTTTCGTGCAATAAAAAATTATTCACCAAAGATTTTATTAAAGCTCTTCTGGGTCCTTTTTCTCTTGATAATTTTCTGCCTTTGTTTAGCTTTCTCATATCTTTTTCTATTCGCCGTCTTTTAATTCCAAGCCTAATTTTTTAATTTTTCTTTTTATCTCCGACATTGCCTTCTCCCCCATTCCTTCTAGCTCAGATAAGCTCTTTTCAGATTTTTTTACAACCCCTCCAACGGTTTTAATTCCATTATTTAGCAAAGCATTAAGAGTTCTACCGGTTAATTTTAAATCTTCAACTAAAATCGCTGTAGGCTCTTTCTTTTCTGCCATTTCTCCCTCTTTCTCTGGCTTTTCTCCATTGCCTTCTCCGCCAAGGGCGGATCCGCCTCCGGCGGAAAAAATAATATTAAAGTGTTTTATCAAAATTCCGCAAGCCTCAAAAAACGCCTCCTCCGGAGTTATTGTTCCGTCAGTTTCAATTTCTAAACTTAATTTATCAAAGTCTGTTCTGTCCCCTACGCGCATATTTTCAACCTGAAAATTAACATTTCTTATTGGTGTAAATATAGCATCAACCGCGATGACTCCGATTTCCGCTTTTTTTGTGTTTATCTGGTCTTTCGGCACATACCCAATTCCTTTCTCGATATTAAACTCTATCTCTAATTCTGTTTTCTTGTCGGTAATTGTGGCAATGTGTAAATCAGGATTTACTAATTTTATCTGAGATGGGCATTCTATATCAGATCCTTTCACATCCTTATCCCCCTTTACCTTCAACTGTACCTTCTGCGATTCTCCTTCAAAAATTTTGAATCTCAAGTTTTTGATATTCAAAAGCATTATCACGGTATCCTCTAAAACTCCTGAAATTGTTGAAAATTCATGCGAAACTCCTTTTATTTTAACTCCTGTTACGGCTGCTCCCTGCAAAGACGACAATAAAACTCTTCTCAAGGCATTTCCAATGGTAACGCCATATCCTGGATATAATCCTTCTACTTCAAAAACAGCTTGATTTTTCTTTTTTTGAATTACCTTTGGGGGAAGTGGAAGAGGAATCATTTTTGCTAGGTTTTAGCTTGTAGTTATCAGCCCCGAGTGAGGGCTATCGCCTATTGGCTAAAAACTAATTTTAACGTGAATAAAACTCGAATATTAACGAAATCTCTGCCGGAGGCTTAACTTCATCTAAGTTTGGCTCTCCGATAGTTTTTGCTTCTAATTTATCTTTATCAAGTGACAGCCATACCGGAATATCTTTTCTCTTCAATTCATTTATTAATTCCTTAAACACGCCTTTTGGCTTTTTGTGTTCTTTTAAGGCAATCATGTCTGATTTCTTAACCTCGTAAGACGGCATATTAACCGCTTTCCCGTTTATCAAAAAATAATTATGTGACACTAACTGCCTTGCCTGCGCCCTGGATTTTGCAAAACCCAATCTAAAAATAACGTTATCCAGCCTTTTTTCAAGCCTTCTAATAAGCTCTGCTGACACATCGTCAACTTTTCCCATTTTTGCAAGCGTCTCTTTTACATATCTTTTAAATTGCCTTTCAGAAAGTCCGTACCATTTTTTAAGCGTCTGTTTTTCATCCAATGATTTTTTATATTCTGACGGAGATCCACCTCTTCTCTTTTTTTGAGGGCCGGGAGCATATGCCCTTTTTAACAGCGCGCATTTTTGTGAAAAACAACGATCGCCCTTCAAAAAGAGTTTTTGTCCTAATCTCCTGCAAGTTTTACATTGATCGTATTGCATTTTTTTATAGTTTACACTCTCCTACCTTTCTTCGGCCTGCATCCGTTATGCGGAATCGGCGTTACGTCTTTAATTGAAATAACATTTAATCCTTGTGATATAAGGGTTCTTACCGCAGATTCCCTGCCAGCTCCAATACCCCTTACCAAAACCTCTATCTTATCCATAACGCCTATTTTTTTACAAACATTTGCTACGGTTTCAGCAACCCTGGACGCAGCGAAAGATGTTGATTTCTTGGTTCCCTTAAAACCAACTGAACCCGCTGACTTCCAAGCTAAAACGTGCCCCTTAGAATCGGTAAGAGTTATGATTGTGTTGTTATATGAAGAAGAAACATATATCTTTCCGCTCTGAATTCCTGCAACTGTCGATTTTACTTTGGCATCCTTTTCAACAGCTTTATTTACCTTTTCCTGTTCCTTTATTAATTCTTCTTGATTTGTTTCTATAACGTGTTTTTTACCCATTTGCTATAATTTTGAATTTTGATTTTTAAACTTTAGATTTATTCTATGTTGGCGCTGCGGCTGGTTTTCTACCCGAACCCATTGTCTTTCTTACATTACCTCGAACCGTCCTATTGTTTGTTTTAGTTCTTTGTCCTCGAACGGGCAATCCTTTAGCATGTCTTAGTCCACGCCATGATCCTATATCCTTCAATCTTTTAATATTTATCATGATCTGCCTTCTCAAATCTCCTTCGATCTTATACCTCTTCTCTATAAAATCCTTTAAATCATTAACTTCTTGAGCTGTCAGATCGGATGCTTTTTTGTTTGCGTCTATTTTTAATTCAGCCAAAATTTTCTTACTCAAAGAATTACCCACTCCATAAATGTAGGTTAGTGAAATTTCTGTTCTTTTATTTTCGGGTATATTTACCCCGGCAATTCTTGGCAT
>CAZMKW010000017.1:9413-11425 GCA_964567205.1 uncultured Candidatus Saccharibacteria bacterium
CGTTGCTTATGTTTTGGGTTTTTCTTACAGATAACATAAATTCGTCCTTCTCTCCTGACGAACTTACAATCCTTGCATATTTTTTTTATCGATGGCCTGACTTTCATTATCTTTTAAAATATAAAAAAATAAAAATCTAAATGATTTTATAACCGCTCGCTTCGCTCGCTGTAATTCTGCGGAATTAAGTAGGTTTTTATGTTTTCTATTTTTTATTTTAACCTATAAACTATTCTGCCCTTTCCTTCGTCATACGGGCTCATTTCTATAGACACTTTGTCTCCGGGCAATATGGTGATTCTGTTCATTCTCATCTTGCCTGATAAAAATCCTAAGATTTCTTTTCCGTCGCTTAATACTACCCTAAAAAAAGCGTTTGGTAAAGCCTCTGTAACCCTTCCTTCTTTTTTTATAACTTGATTGCCCCGACTTTGTTGCGGGTCCCCAACGGATCCGCCGTCAGGATTTTTGTTCTCGTCTTGCATTATTAAGTATAGAGATATATTAGCAAATTAACTTTAAAAGGTCAAGCCCAACAGCTAAAGTAGGTTTTAGAATATAAGACCTATTCAAAATTAAACTGCACATTAACTGACTTTTGGCTGTTCGGAACTTTGGTCACCCAGAACGGCCAAAGCTTTATTTCAAATTTAGAAATTTTGTCGCCTAAAATATTATTCAACGTTTCCTTTATCTGATCTGCGTTCTGTCCGAGCACCGACAAACTTATAGAATTTCTATCCATGTTGCTATAAGTACCAGCAGCAAAATCTAAATTAACCGTCGCTTTGCCTCCGGAAACATCTACTGTACTGCCCGAATACTCTGCCTTGAGGCTATTCTCCAATAAAGTTTTCCCGTCCGGCATCTGAGAAACGATATAATCCTTTGCGAATTTATCTAGGTCAGATTTTTTGAAAGCCAGCGCGCTTGCCGTTACCGTCGCCTGATAATTAAAATTATCGACTACTGCCCCCGATTTTGTCTGGGTTGAAGAACTGGTGACATTAGATAAAACTGCATTATCCAATAATATATAATCCGATGAAATCTGTTCTTTCAAAGCAGATACCGCGTCATCTGTAGTTTTTTTGTTTAAAAGTTCTTTGGCTCCCTGAATGTCATCGTCTGTTACTTTTTTAACTTTTCCCGCATAACCGCCCGCCATGGCGGCGCTGGAGGTTGCATAAACGCTGTAGTAATATGTGGTTCCTTTTAATCCTGGTATAGAAAAGTTAGAAGGGGCTATATTATAATCAGAACCGCCCTCAACTGCTTGAATTTGAACCTGAACTGATCCAGGCGTTATTTTGCTCCCAGATTTTGTCGCCGCCGGAATTACAATTTTTTTAGAAGCCACAAAAAGCTTTCCTGAGTCGGACATAAAATGCGTTCCCGCTACAAGCGTCATGGGTTTTACTGGATCAATTTTATTAAACACGGTTATGGTACCGGATGCCTGTCCCTCATTTGACGCATTGCCGGTAGCAGGAAAATCTTGCTCAACTGTTTTAGCCGCTTCAAAATATTGCGCCGGGATAACGGGGTTTTTAATATCCACCAAATCAACCGATTTGTCCGCTGTTATTGTTTTCTGAAAGCTTAGGGTGTCTACCTTCGGCCAAATAGAAACATCTGCTTTGGGTAAGTTAAAAAATAAATATACACCAACCGCTAATACAATCACGGAAACAGTGATTAAAAGCGGCGTTTTTATAGAACGCCCCTCTTTTTTACTACGAGTGCGATGGTTCCTTTTATTATTAGAACTGCCTTCTGGTTTTAAAAACTCCTTTATGGAATCCCCATTGGCTGTTTCTTTTTTCCGAACCATTTTCGGCGGTTTGATATCGTATATTTTTTTTGGCATATGAAAAAATTAATTATTTATTCCCCGCCAGAGGCGGGTCCACCTTGGGCGGATAACACTGCTTTGATTCTTCTAACTCCCGATGACGAGCTCTCTTCTTTCGCAATCCTGAAGCGCCCCAAAATTCCTGTTCTTTCCACGT
>CAZMKW010000018.1:0-10349 GCA_964567205.1 uncultured Candidatus Saccharibacteria bacterium
TAGAATAAGGCTTATTCCAAATATAATAACTTTTACTGCGCAAATTAAAACACCCGAAACAATCATTGCAATTTATGCATTCTTCGCAAAAACGAAGATCCCTGCAGTTTTCTATGTTGGCACAGTTGAAACACTGAAAAATATTTACACTGTGATAAGTTTCATAGCAAAGCTCGGCCCTTGGAGCCGCATGACAATCTACTGAATCCTTAGAATAATTTGAAGCTGTGCAGTATTGGCAATTTTCTTCATTGTTGGTATTAAAACAAAGATAACAGTTTTTTAAATACGACGCTTGATTGGAATAATCGCTATTTATAAATCCACGGATAGAGCGACTAGGCCAGGGCACCGAATTATTTAATTCCTTAAATTGCTGAAAAAATGGCTTACTAAAATCGACATCCATACCATATTCCATTGGGCTCCAATTATCTGACCACCAATAATCATGGTCATAAATTTTTATATACGCCTCTTCCGGATATGTAGAGAATATTTTCTCACCGTTTTTAATTTCTGTTTTTTTAAACAAATTAATCCTGTTTAAAAATATTCCCCTTCGTATTCCCCGGCATTCCGGACAAAATGTCGGCGGTGGAACTTTCATCTTCTCGTAAAAATCAAAATCTTCAGGCTCGATTACAAAGTCCTGTTTGCAGTTTTGACATTGACGGGTTTCCTGTAACATT
This sequence comes from uncultured Candidatus Saccharibacteria bacterium, assembly GCA_964567205.1. GTDB lineage: Bacteria > Patescibacteriota > Minisyncoccia > Minisyncoccales > Staskawiczbacteraceae > XYD1-FULL-39-28. The sequence continues at coordinate 693 of CAZMKW010000018.1, forward strand.
TATTTAATCCTATCAAAAAACCACCTCTATTGAAAGTGGTTTTTTACTTTTTATTTTATTTATCAGCCTCAGGAAGAGACGCCTTGTCTTCATACTTCTCCTCTTCTACTCTCTGTTCTAGCTCTTCTTTAGAGTCTTTTGCCTTGATCTGCATCCCTCCGTCCAGCTCATCTTTCTTTTCCAGTGAATCTTCTAAAGCTTTGCGCAACTCTGATAAATTAATTTCTTTCCTCTTCGGTCTCTCTTGGTTACCGCCAGAACTCGCCTTCGGCGAGATTGAAGCGGATTTAGGATTATGAAAAGATATATTTCCTATTTTTTCCGAAGAATGGTCCCGTCCAGTCGTTCGACCAGACGCCACATTATCTGATGGGGCAAATTCTATACCCAAAGATCCCAGGGCCTCGTTTCCCGCAGATTGGATTCTGGAAGTCTCCGCTTGCCTTGCTTTCTTTTCAGGCGTAACCGCTCCGCTGGAACCTCGGCTGGACTGATTAGAAACTTCTTTTACGCTCACTGATGATACGGGTTGCGTATCCCCGGCCCCGCCTGCATCGCTAGGCGAAGCATTGCGGGCAGGTTTTATTTTTTTTAAACAGCTTTTACAGTAAATGGGCCTTCCTGGAACTGGTTCAAAAACAACCTTAGTATCCTTTCCACAATTTGAGCACTTAACATCATATAACTTTGTTGAATCAGAAGATCGGGAACTGTTAGATTGGTACGGGGGCCTAGAAAAGCTCTTAGGATTGGAAATATCAGGAGAGCCGTGAGTACTAGGAACATCCATATTAGCTGCCCAATTATTAATTTCTTCTTCGACAAACCCTACTTTGTGTGCGTACTTTGATCTGGAAATTTGAATTATTTCTTCCCGCTTTTTGTCATCTTTACTTGTAGGGGGCAAAGTAATAGTTCTGGCGGAGAAAGGCCTGGAAGTGATTCCGTCTATCATAAGTTTCATATAAACATCTCGGTTAGCCAAACGAATTAAATCGTCCTGCAAAAATTCGGGAGTAAACTCTTGTTCTAAAAATTCCGCATCGGCGGCGCCAACTCTAAAAGAAAGCATCGTGCCCACGTTACCAAAGACGGCATCCCTAACAGCAGTGCTTGCATCTGTGATTAGTTGGCCAACATATTGGTGAGCGATAATCAAATCCAAGCGATATTTGCGGGCCTCTGATAAAATGTTCACAAATGAGTCTGTCGCAAAGTTTTGAAACTCGTCGACATACAAATAAAAATCTTTCCTTTCGTCTTCTGGAATTCTAACGCGTTCCATCGCCGCCAGCTGTATTTTAGTAATAATCATGGCCCCTAAAATGGCTGAATTATCTTCACCAATTCTACCTTTAGAAACATTAACCAATAGGATTTTCCCCGTATTCATTATCTCATCAACATCAATCGTATTCTCGGCTTGACCCACAATATTTCTGACAAAAGAAACATTTAAAAATTGTCCAACTTTATTTTGAACCGGAGCTATGGCCTCATTTCTATATCGCTGGTCCCATTCCTCATATTCGTTGACCCAAAATGATTTTACCACCGGATCTTTAAGGTTATTGATAATTTTCTGCCTATAATCCCTATCGACCAACATTCTTGGTATGCCCAGAAGCGTAGTACCCGGAGTGTCCAACAAGGCCAAAATGCAGTTTGCCAGAATATATTCCATACGAGCTGACCACACGTTTGCCCAAATTTTAGTAAAGATACCAATTAATCCTGACGCGATTAAGTGTTTATATTTTGGATCCCGCACATCCATAATATTAAAACTAACAGGATAATCCATATCCGCGGGATTAAAATAAACTACATCATTAATTCGATGAGGAGGTATGCTGTCTAAAACTTCTTCAACAAACTCTCCGTGAGGGTCGATAATAGCAAGCCCCTCCCCATTATTGATATCCTGTAGGGCCATGTTCTTTAGAAATCCTGTTTTACCAACGCCCGTTTTTCCGATCACATACATGTGCTGACGGCGATCGGGTCTTCTAATCCCGAATTTTTGTTGAGCCCCGCGGAAGTTTGTTTCGGCAATATAATTTATATCTTTTGGCATAATACTAAAACATAATGCTAATCTACGAAAATGCAAATTGTGAATTTATAGATTATTCTCCAATAGGTAAATTTGGTGGAGGACCTCCTCTCCTCGATTCAACCTTCGTTAAAGAAGGCGCCAACATTCCTGTAGTCTTCATTGGAAGGTGATACATTGTTGCCAATTCTTCAGAGCTCATAATCGGCTGTAAATCATCGCTCATTCTGTCTGGAAATTGGGGCGGAAATCTCAAAATAGCATTTTTAAACATCACCCTTGCCCTTAAGAAAACTCTACGTTTTCTCATAAAAAAGTGCACCCTCGGCCTTGTTTTTCCCTGGAATCCAAGTGAGTTTAAATTATTGGAAATAAAGTGCGAAGTGTAAGACCTTAATAAAACCCTATGAGGAGACCTCCATGCGTCTCTTTTGGCAACATAAACGCCCCTTATTGTGGTTCTAAACAGGGGTTTTTTCATTTTATTTTCAATTTGAGTGATAATCTCTCTTTCGCCAGGAGTCAGTGATATTCTCAACTCGCCCGTTTCTTCTTCCTCTTCCAGTGGCGCCCAAGAATATGATGCCGAATCCCCCTCGCCTTCTTTTTCCGGACCCATTATAAGTTCCTTTAAAGAGTGCATTAATTCTTGCACAAATGTGACTTCTTTTTTCTCTGGACGTTTCGCAATCTTGTTGATTATTTTTTGCGCATTTTTATAGATATCCGGCTCATCATATTCTACTATAGGAACTGTAATGAACTGCACCCAATAATGTTCTCCGGGACCAAGTTTAGATAAACCTTCCAGCAATCCAATTATAGGATCTATCCTTTTTTCTTCAGCCGAGATTCTTTCGCCTTGAGGTTCAAAAAAACTCTCATACGTTTTTATCGGATACGGATCGTCTTTTCTATAATCCCAATCTTCTCCATACATATCCCACTCCTCGTTGGGAACTGTCGGGGGAACTAATTTTGTGTAATCTGGAACTTCATGAATTTCAATATCAGGATAGTGGGCGTAAAGAGCCATTTCCGCGCTACTCCTGTGCTGTTGCAAGAACCTGACATAAAAATGAATTCTTCCTTCAATGCTGGCAATTTCCCAGGAACACCAATACGGACCATTATTTAATTCTCCATCGCACCACTGTTCTCTAAAGTTGCCGACATCCATAAGTGGCCATACTACAGAGAATACATCCTCCATCGCCTTGAAGGGCACTAAAACTTCTTTGGGTGGAGTTATTTCCAATACAACCCATTTCATTTTAGCGTAATCATAATCCCAATTTATCCACCAGCGATATATCACTTTTAATTGGGCCTGTAGCATCCAGGGTAAAAATATCCACCACCAAACTCTTAAAAATGGAATCCATAAAATAATTATAAACAAAATTACCCACCAAAAAGGATCCCAAATAATTTTCTTTACCCATTCCCACCAAAATAAATACGAGGGCAGTTTCATTATAATTATAAGTGAGGCAGGAACATAAAAATTTATTTTTATGTTCCAACTGAACGATTAATTACATAAACAATAGAATCGTTTCTATATTCCAAAAACCCGTATTAAATCGGGCAAATAATTAAGAACAATAGAAACTATACAGACAACTAAAAATCCTGTTATCAGAAAATCGAAAGTGAAAAACACAGGAACCACAACAAAGGTAATTTTTTTTAAATGCCAATAATATATAAACGAAAAAAGAACAACATAGAAGATTGCCGTCATTACGAGCAAGACAATTATTCCCGTAGTAAAAATATCCATAATCTTTACTTATTATAACTCAATAAAAAATCACAGGCAACCCCGTTAGAAGCTTGCCATCGCAATATACAACAAAAAACACCAGGGTACCCTTTGGGTCTGGTGTTTTTTGTTTTTAAAGATGATTTTAGTTCTGTTGCACTCCTTTTCTCAAAAAATATTTATCGTTTAAATCCTTGTCAAAATTCTTTTTATTGTTTAGATTCATCAACACAGTATTTTTTGCAACTAATCTTTGAGCCAAAACTTCTTTCACAACTTCATCTTTGTGCATTGCTCCATTCTTTTCTTTTAAGACCTTGGTAATTATATCTTTAATAGTTCCAGGAACGTATCCCCATTCTGATAGTGCATAAGTTCCACGACCCACCAATACAAACCTCGCATCCTTTATCAGCTCGTTGTGAACCGTTTGCGGATAAGTTTTTTTGTTAGGAAGATTATAATCAAAACTGTCTATCAATTCGGCAACTTTTGTGAAGTGCAATGGTTTCCCGTGTTTCTTGAAAACTAAGAATGCTTTATCCCTAACTCCCCTTGGTTTTATTTCCGGCCACTCTACCAACCCTAAGGCATTCTCTTTGTTGGCTTGGATTTTCTTTGAAACTTCAAGGTAAGACAAGGTAGCCTTTTCAGAAAGTCCCTCGGACTGGGCAACTTTTGCGTAAAAATCTTTTACAGGAATCGGCTTTCCTATTTTTTGCATCTGAGAAGCCAAAGATCCTAAAACGCCCTTAACTTTTTCTTGCGCGATAGGAAGGTTTGACCAAAAATAATGATAATCTTTTTTCTCGCAAACTTTTGAAAACTGTTCTCCAATAGTCAATAAAAATAAGACATAAGGCTTTTGGTTTTTTCCACCCAAGTCCTCTAAAACTTTCTCTTCTTTTTTAATCCCGCCCTGCTCTTTAAAATAATCTGCAAACTCCGCATAAATACCATCTAAAGCCTCTTTATTGTTTTTTCTTACAAAGTTAAAACCCGCCTCTTCTATCTGGCGCACTCTCTCTCTGGTAATTCCCAGGGTTTTACCGATAGCTTCCAAGGTCTCAACATTTCCGGTTTTTACACCGAATCTACGATCAAAAATATCCTTAGTTTTTGGACTAAGACCTTTTGTGAACTTTTGGTATATTTGCGAATAATTGCTCTTGTTCATAGTGATAACTATTTGCTTTATAAAGCCATTAATAAGCGGGTTTCCACCCTTTTGTATAGCTTACCATACCGTTTTTTATATGTCAAGCCTTTGGCGTCCCGCTACCTCTTACTTCTTTTTCGGCTTATTGTCAGCCTGCCTATTAGCACTCCATTTATACCAGGACACCAACATTGGACTTGCAAGAAAAATAGAAGAATACGCTCCTGCGATTATACCTATAATTAACGCTAACGAAAAATACTGAAGCGTTTCTCCTCCCAAAAAATATATTGCAACAAGAGGAATAAGTGTACTAAACACTGTGCTCAAAGATCTGCCTAGTGTTTGATTTAAACTCCAGTTTACCGTATCTTCAAACTCATCCATTCCCCTTCTGAAAATATTTTCTCTGATTCTGTCAAAAATAACAATTGTATCGTGCACAGAGAATCCAAGTACCGTCAAAAGAGCGGCGATAATCGGTATTGTAATTTCAACATTATATAAATGCCCCAAAACGGAAAACACTCCAATCGGGATTAAAACGTCGTGCGACAAAGCTATTAAAGATGCTATACCATATTTCCAAGAACTCACAGGGCGTGAAACTTTTCTAAAAGCAAAAGCAATATATAAAGTAATTCCCAACAAAGCTAAAATAATCGCCAGCTCGGTTTTATTTCTTAATTCCTGCCCGATTGACGGACCGATATATTGAAAGCTTTTTTCTGCGCTTGGTGCTGATTTATTTAATTCGGACAATATTTGCTGATGAGTGGCTTCGTCGACTCCCTTAAATTTTAGAATGGCTCCATTATTGCCTATTGGCTGGATTGTTATTTCCCCCAAGTTTAGGCTATTCAATGAGCTCTGAATTGCTTCGTTAGATGGTCTTTGATCTTGGAATGTAATTTCCATATTACTCCCACCAACAAATTCTATCCCAAATTTTAATCCGAACATAAACAACGAAACAATCGTAGCAATAACTAAAATGCCCGAAATAATATAATAAAGTCTTGAATATTTTGTGAAGTTAAATTGCATAATTATTATTTAAAGAATCCATTTGGCTTTTTCAGCCCATTTGCCGATAAAAACTTGTAAGAATATTCTTGTTATAAATATTGCTGAAAATAAGCTGACTAAAATACCCAGTGCCAAAGTAAAAGCAAATCCTTTAATAAAAGAAGTCGCCACAGAAAATAAAATTGCGCAGACAATTAATGAATTAAAGTTACTGTCTCTGATCGACGGCCATGCGCGCTTAAAGCCTTCATCAATTGCTGATGATAACCCCTTGCCAGATTTTATTTCTTCTTTCATTCTTGCAAAAATCAGAATATTTGCGTCAACCGCCATACCAATAGAAAGAATAAAACCACCTATCCCTGCCAGTGTTAATGTAACGGGAATTAGCTTAAATATCGCCAAAACAATCGCTACGTAGATCACAAGAGCCAGAGATGCAAGCAGTCCGGGGAACCTATAGAACACCACCATAAAAATAGCAACTGCCAGAAGGCCGTACAGGCCCGCTACAAGCGATTTTTGAAGGGACACAGACCCTAAGGTGGGCCCTACGGTTTCCTGAGAAATTGGGCTTCCGATCTTAACCGGCAAAGCCCCCGAGTTTAATCTTGAAGCAATAGAATTGGCTGTTTGTGTAGATAAATCCCCCGTAATCACTGCTTTGCCTCCGCTGATTTTATCTTGAACAACTGGCGCGTAAGAATCTTGATTATCAATCTTTCCGTCTCCATTTGTATCAATAATAGAAGAGCCGTCTAATAATATAGCGATGGGTTTTTGAATATTTCTACCAGTTATCTCTTCAAACAATTTCGCGCCCTCGTCATTAAATTGAAGCTGAATTTGAGGCTTATACGTTGTTTGATCAAAAATAACGGTTGCTTTCGTTAAATATTTCCCGGTTAAATCGGTTGGTTTAAAATACGGATTTTGCAAAGCTAACTGCCAGTCTGCAATTGTTGTAATATCCTCGCCTTTTGCCTGTGCATCCTGAAGCTCTTTTATTTTATCTAAAATCGGCTGGCTTTCATCTGCTGTTCTTTGTTCATCGAATTCAAGATATGGTGTTTGCCCAATCATTTGGATTGCCTGCTGAACGTCCGTAACTCCGGGCAATTCAACTATCAACCTGTCGTCTCCTTGAATTTGTACAACCGGCTCCGAAACTCCAAACATATTCACCCTTCTTTCAATAACATCTCTTAGCCCAGACATTGCTCCTGCCGAATCTGCAACATCGGTTAAATCGGCTTGATAAACTAAGTTTACTCCGCCCTGTAAATCGAGACCCAGAACATATGGCTTTTCAGGAAAGTGAGGAAGAGTCCACGACATCTTACTGTTCAAAAAATCAACTCCTTTATTAAAGTAATTTGGGTATGAAAAAATCCCAGCCAAGATGGCCAAGATTACAACGCCGATAAAAATATAATATTTCTGTGCCATTTTTAATTTAAAGTATAAAATTAGTATAACTCCGCTCCTTAAAATAGTCAATAAAAAAACCGCAACCCTGAGAGTTGCGGCATTTGAGATTTACATAAGCACTACCTGGCGAAGGGTTTGCAAACTTTCCTTTTGAGATTATAGAACCTCAGATGGAAAGTCCTCTTTTCCTTCGGCAGGGCGCCAAGATCTGCTTTGAGAGGAACCCCTTGGCAGACTATGGGGGCATATGTTTGGCGGAACCGTTGCTCGCGCCTTTCTTCCATGAGACGGTTATGTATCCACCGCTTAAACTCCCGCCGATTTCCGAACAGTTTGTCGGAAATTCTAAGCGCCAAAGAAGTCAGCACCGATATCACTGTTATCACAGTAAGAATCCAAATGGCTGTAACCGGCGTCCACCAGAAGGGAACACTTCTGAAGAAAATCCCCCAGGCACCGCATGTAAGGCCGAATGCTACAACAACGACAATCGGCATAAAGGGCACAAAGAACCTCGGATGCACCCCACCAGCTTCTTCAGTAAAGAAAATGGAATCCGCGATACATGTCCCAGCCAGCACATCTCCTGTTTTCGCCGAGAAAGGATGGACAATCGCGCCAAAATCCAATCCTCTGACTCCAATCCCGACGGCGAAGAAAAACGCAACGCAGAGACGTATAAGGATGAGTATTGGCAAATAGATTGCCACAACCAGTGGCTGTAGACTGAAGGCCAGTATGCATCTTTTGCGGAACTGGCACTGGTCTTTGGGACTCATCTCGTGCCAGAGATTTCCCCACCACCACAGCCAATGCGGAGGCTTCTTGGCAAAAAATTCCTTTGCCACATTTACAAAAATCTCTCCATAGCCTTCGCAAACAATGCCAAGGGGAAGATCTGTACATAGATCACCGCCGTAGCCGGTTAACCGAAGCCTACACTTCCCCCAATGGTCTGTTTCGAGAATCCATTTGACGCCATCCTTATCCAGACACGCAACGGTCGCCTGGATTCTGAATCTGCCGGGCAAACTGAAGGAAATGAATTCCATTTCCTGAGCCAAGGGTAGAAGACTTCTTCTCACCTCGTGCCCCTCTTCATCGGTCACCACCAAGAGAAGATACGGGGTCAGTTCCGACTTTTTCTTGATGGCTTCGAAAACCGGCGGACAGATACACCATCGCACAGCAGCCGTAGAGTCCCCGGCACTGGCCTTCTCATCAATAAAAAGGTGAATCTGCTTATGGCCGAGCTTTTCGCACTCTTCTTGCGCTGTAATCGTGCTCATTTTTAGTCTCCCATATAGAGTTGACAACGTTCTGGTCTTAACTAAACGATACTCAGATACTACCAATTATCAACAATTATGTCAAGACAATTAACATAATTTAGAACCGCCTTTTCGGCAGTTTTTCTGAATGGCTCAACGGCGTTGAGCCATTCAACTTTATAGCTTTTCTAAGATTTTCAATTCCAGTTCTTCCGTTTCTGTATCATAAACTGCAAAAGTGGGTTTATAAAACTGACCAGCAAGTTCGCCCGGATTTATCATATGTGTTTTTCCTACCTTTTCATCCCATGGACGATGCGTATGTCCATAAAAAACTATATCGTATTTTCCGGATTGAGCCATTTTTTTTGCTTCATTTGGAAAATGACAGAACGCAATTTTTTTGTTTCCGACTTCCAGTTCCATCTTTTCAGGAATATCGTCCAACTCAAAATCTGCATTTCCTTTTACAAAATGAATTGTCCCGCCCTTTGTCTCGCCGGAGCTATCGGCGGAGGCGGAAAAATATTTTTTAGCTTCGGCAATTGTTTCCTGACTTGAAATATCTCCGCAATGCAAAATCATTGAAATTTTTCCTGCCTCGCCCAAAGGCGGGTCTTTTTTTATCCAATCAATGGCCTTCTTGAAATTCGCCATATTGTTATGTGTGTCTGAAACAATCGCTATTCGCATAATCTAAAGATTTTAATTATAAAATCATTATGCCAATAAAAAAGCCCAATGTAAACCGTAGTTCACATTGGGCAAAATCCTTAATTCTCTTTAAGAACCCTTTTGATGACGGCGCGAAGCGCCAATAACGACGAGGGGTTCGCATCCAGAATGGGTCTCTGGGGACACAAAGCCGAAATCGCAGACAGTAAGTCTTCGTAAGCGCCAGACCCGACCATCGCGTTTATCATGGCTCCCAGTGTTGCCGCCT
>CAZMKW010000019.1:0-9263 GCA_964567205.1 uncultured Candidatus Saccharibacteria bacterium
CAGGGAAGTCCCAATCAATTAAGATTGAAGGATCAGCTGGAATTTCAAAAGAAGAAGTTGAAAGAATGAAAAAAGACGCAGAAATACATGCCTCAGAAGATAAAAAGAAACAAGAATCAATTGAGGCTAAAAACACAGCTGACGCTTTGGTTTATACTTCCGAGAAAACATTAAAAGATGCAGGAGATAAAGTAAAGCCAGAAGACAAAAAAGAGGTTGAGGATAAAATAAACGCCTTGAAAGAAGCTCAAAAAGGTGATAACATAGAGGAAATTAAAAGCAAGACAAAAGAGTTGTCTGAAACCATACAGAAAGTGGGCGCTGAGTTATATAAACAGTCGGCCCCAAGCGAGGCAGGACAAACCCCTCCAATTGGCGATGAAAACCAAGGCGAACAAAAGCCAGAGGACAAAAAGGCCGATGGAGCAGAAGAAGGAAAGTATAAAGAGAAAGAGAAATAGAAAATATGCCAGAAGATTATTACAATATTCTAGGAGTAGAAAAAAATGCTTCACAAGAAGATATAAAGCGCGCTTTTCATAAGCTGGCGCACAAATACCATCCGGACAAAGGCGGAGATGAAAAAAAGTTTAAGGAAATAAACGAAGCTTATCAGGTGCTTTCGGATAAATCTAAACGCGAACAATACGACCAGTTTGGTAGGGTTTTTGAAAACGGCCAAGGAGGATCATATGGATCTGCGGGCGAAAATCCGTTCGGTTCGTGGGCGTGGGGAAACCGACCTCAAGGAGGTGAGGACGGAGTGGAGTTTGATTTTGGAGATATTGGAGATATATTTGAAGACTTTTTTGGAGGCGGAGGTAGGAAAACAACCAAAAAAGACACACGAAAAGGAAAAGACATACAGGTTGATATAGAAATTCCGTTAGAAAAAACTTTAAAAGAATTTACCGAAACAATAAGTATTAAAAAATATGCCACTTGCCACAGATGCCAAGGAGATGGGGGAGAACCAGAAACTAAAATTAAAGAATGTTTTTCTTGCAGAGGAACAGGACAAGTTCAGCAGGTCAAAAAAACAATTTTAGGATCTTACACAACTCTGGCAACTTGCCCAGAATGTAAGGGGGAGGGAACTATTCCAGAAAAACCATGTAATGTATGCAGGGGAGAGGGCCGAGTGAAAGAAGAGGAAACAATTGGAATTCACATACCAGCCGGGATAGATTCAAATCAGGTTATAAAAGTTGAAGGGAAAGGAGAGGCGGGCAAAAAGGGCGGAAAAGCGGGGAATCTGTTTGTTAGAATATTTGTAAAAAAACATTCCACGTTTGAGAGAAGAGGAGATGATTTATTTAGTGAAGTTGCAATCAGTTTTTCACAGGCGACTCTGGGAGATGAAATTGAGATTAAATCATTAGAAGGAACAGATATTTTATTACAAGTACCCGCTGGAACAGAATCTGGGAAAGTTCTAAGAATTTCAGGGAAGGGAATTCCGCACTTCAACGGATATGGCAAGGGGAGTTTATATATTGAATTAAGGATTAAAACCCCAAAAAAATTGTCCAAAGAACAAAAAGAATTGCTTGAAAAATTAAAAAAAGAGGGAATTTAAACGATTAAATGTAGGCGTCTAAGTGTGCCCCGGTAGCTCAATGGTAGAGCAGTAGCCTTTTAAGCTATTGGTTCCGAGTTCGAGTCTCGGCCGGGGCACACTTAGACGCCTTTTGCATTTAGAGCAGTAGTATTTAGAACCGTTTGCGACCCTGTCGCTCTCTGTAATTGCTGTGGCAATTAAGTAAGTTATTGGTTCCGAGTGAAACACCCGGAGTAACGGGTCTCTCAACCGAGGCATAATTATGTGCGATTTTTTATTACAATCCAATCAAGGAGAAACATATTGACTTTTATCTTGAAAATGGTAAGGTTTACTATTATAGGCATTCCTACATCTTTGCCTATCCTTCATATAAAACTAATTAAAAAGTAACCTATTTTTATATATGAATATGCTAAATAAATTAGTGTTCGCGACCATTTTTATATTTATGCTGTTTTCTTTTGCAACAGCCGTACCATCCGACGTCCAAGCTCAATATGGTTGCACCTACCATGCATACCAAAGATGCGTTGGAAATGATTTATACTGGTATGACTCGTGCGGAACTCAACAAGATTTATCCCAATATTGCTCTGGCGGATGCTATAATAATATCTGTCAAAATAATTACAATTATAATTACAACTACAATTATAATAACTCCGCAAACTGTACCTATCACTCCTATGAACAGTGTATAGGAAATGATTTATACTGGTATAATTCATGCGGGCAACAACAAGACTATGTCGGAACGTGTAACGGCTACAACAGCTATAACTACAATTATAACTATAATAATTATAGGTCCTGCACCTATCATGCTTACAAAATTTGCCAGGGAAATAGCGTCTACTGGTACGACTCGTGCGGAACTCAACAAGATTTATACTATAGTTGTGCTGCGGGTCAGGTTTGCAACAGCCCCGGGCAATATGGTCAGTGTACAACGTATGTCCAGCCCATTCAGCCAATTAACAACTACGTAGCACACTACAAAACTGCGTGCTATAACAATTCTCTTTATTGGTACGACTCGTTGGGATCTGCCAGCGGTTTATACAAAAATTGTGATGACAATAACGCTTGCACAACTGATGATTGTTCTTCAAATAAATGCTCTAATACAATAAAATGTGACGGATCAACTTGCGCCAGCGGTTCTGCCGATTACAACACTTACTGCCAAGCAACACAGCCGACAAGTCAATGCGGTAACGGGTTGTGTGAGCCAAACTTAGGAGAGACAACAACCACTTGCCCAAACGACTGTAAAATAAACGCCGGCATCAGTGGGTTGTCAATTTCACTATTTATTAAACAAAATTCAAACTCGGCCCAGTGGCAAAAAACTGCCGATATGGGTTCTGACAGTCAGGCTTATTTTATGATCTCTGCGACAAACAGCTCAGCTGTCCAGATTGATAATGTAAATATTTCAGCTAACATTCCAACAGATATTGCATCCTTAGGAAATCTTCAACTTAATGGAGTCCCAATATCTGGAGACATAGTTTCAGGAATTAATATTGGCTCTATTGCTCCGTCTAGCTCAAAATCAATAACCTTTGAAGGAAAAACACAGACTATAACGGAAGATAGCACAAAACAAGCAACAGCAACGAGTAATGTTTCCGGGGCAATTCAAACTGATTCTGCCTCGATAACCCTGAGCCCAAACCAAGCCGGCGCAATTTCTACTGCGCCAGCGGCAACTGGAATTAGTGCTTTTCTAAAAAGATGGTACTTGTGGATTTTAGGAGGCGTTGTATTAATATTCCTCTTTGTGTTTGTATTCAAGCGTCTTTCCTCTAACGATTAACGACTATGAAAAACCGCCCATAACGGGCGGTTTTTCATGCAAATAAAAAAAGCCTTTGTGGGGCTTTATTAGATTATTGGGCATTGGCATTGCTTTTTCCCGCAAACATCACACCTGCCCGAATAACACTTTAGAATTGAGAATTCAAGACCTATCCCCAAATTATTGCAGAAGGCAACAAGCCAGGCAAACACATCGGCGAGCTCGTCTTTTAGATTAATCCGCTCCTTAAGCCGAAACGCCCTGCTTACTTCTCCAAGTTCTTCATGAAGATGAAGCCAGCACTTTTCCCTTCCCGCTACTTTATTAACTCTGCCATATATGTTTTTGAACATATCCTGCCAAGCGTGCAAAGATTGAGGCATAATTACGTTTTTTTTCTGCCGCCATTTCTTCGTTTTTGTTTCGGCGCTGATACATGTGCAATGCATCGGCCGACCACAGTATGGGCACGCGCCGTGGTATTTGCCAAATATCGCGTCAGACAAATCGATTCCCTCGGCATTGCAAAAGCCTAGAAGCCAACTAAGTAGCCGGGCAATGGCGGAATCTAGATCCTTGCGGTCTTCTTTGCGAAACGATTCGGCGATCACGGCAGTTTCCTCAAAAACGTGCAAAAGCAAGTCCGAGGAACTGTAAAGCCTCGAATTTCTATCACCATATATCGAAAAGAACATTCTTTGTATCTGCCGTAAACTCATACGTTTAATGGCCTTCACTTTTGGGTCTCCTTGTTATCAATGTTCGGATTTTTAATATACCACTCAAAATGGTGAAAATCAATCACTCTTTGATTATAAAAAAAATTTTGGTATACTAAATAATCGAATATGGACACAAAACCTACCATTTTTGAGTTTACCTCATATAGTTTTGAACCTGAAAAAAAACGGATTTTTTTTAACTATAAAGTAAGCCTCGGACGCAATAACGACGTTCTGTTTACAGAAACGATAATATTGCCGGAGATTCCAAATCTTAAAAAAATACCTCAGGAACTTTGTGATAAAATGTTACAGGGACTCCACCTGGCTTTAGGAATTAGCTATTATAAGCTTTATTATTCCAAAAAAATAAAACTAAACTATTCTCTTTCTAAAGAAGAAGCTATCTTTTGGGATTCTTTTTATACAAAAGGCCTCGGTGAATTTTTTTATAGAAATAAGCTTGATCCGGCAATTTTTCCGGGCTTTCCTTTTATTAAAAAAGACCCTCGGGGCAAATTAATAAAAAATTACAGGATTGAAAGAAATACTAAATTTTTGCTTGGCGTTAGTGGGGGAAAAGATTCTATAGTGGCGGCAGAATTATTGAAAAAATATGGTGCGGATTTTTCCGTTATTTTTATAGAAACCGAAAAAACGCCACCTCTTGTAGACGACATTATAAAAAAAATTGGGCAAAAATCCATAAAAGTAGGACGTAGGCTTGATGAAAAACTATTCGACGGAAAAACTGGCTATTATTCCGGACATATACCTATTTCGGGCGTATACGCCTTTATCGGCATTTTATCTGCTATTTTTTATAATTACTCTTATTTTGTGGTTGCTAATGAATTTAGCAGTAATTTTGGTAACACAAAATATAAAGGAAAGGATATAAACCACCAATGGTCAAAGTCTTCTGAATTTGAAAACTTATTTCAAAATTACGTAAAAAAATTCGTCAGCCCCGACCTTCTCTATTTTTCATTGATAAGACCGTTTTATGAAATACGTATTGCAGAAATGTTCGCAAAGCTAAAAAAATATCTTTTCAACTTTTCCAGCTGTAATAATAATTTCAAGATAAATAAGCACGAAGAAGAATTTTCAGAAAACAAATTGTGGTGTGGGCATTGCCCAAAGTGCGTATTTGTTTTTTTAATTCTTTCTCCCTTCTTGCCGAAAGAAGAATTAATAAGTATCTTTGGCAGAAACTTATTTCAAGACGTCAGAATTTTGGCCACCCTGCGGGATATTTTGGGCTTTGGCAGAGTAAAGCCTTTTGACTGCGTCGGAACATACGCTGAGGCGAGAGCGGCTTTCTATATGTCCAGAGAAAAATTTAGAGACGATCTTGCCGGTGAAATATTTCTTCCCAAAATTGACCCCAACGACAATCGATATCTTTTTGATTACAGAAAGATGCCGATTAAAATTTATTTCCAAGGCAAAAAGAAGCCACGCGAACTTATCGAAGAAGTTTTTAAAACTAAACCCTCTTTTGTGCCAGATTATCTTAAATTTTTGGGAGCTGACAGCGCTATAATATTGGGATATGGCAAAGAAGGCGGAGCGGCAAAAGAGTATCTAAAAAATAACTTTCCTGATTTAAAAATAGGAATAGGAGATATAAAAAATGACGATAATTATTTAGATAAACAGAAAGATTATGATATTGCAATAAGGTCTCCGGGCATTGCAAAAGAAAAAATAAAAATTCCGTATACGACCGCCACAAACATATTTTTTTCTTACGTGCGACAAATACCAGGGGTAAAGATTGTCGGAGTTACAGGAACAAAAGGAAAATCAACAACAGCGTCTCTCATTTATCATATCCTAAAAAAATCTGGAAAACGGGTAGAGCTTTTAGGAAATATCGGCACGCCAATGTTATCAGCGCTTACGGAAGAAATTAACCCCCGCACCAAACGAGGTGAAGAGAGTGGTAATATAAATAAGGGAGAAACTCGTTCTAGTGTGGGGATAAAAAGAAACACGATTTTTGTTTTAGAACTTTCTAGCTACCAATTAGACGACTTTAAGTTTTCTCCTGACGTAGCGGTAGTAACATCACTTTTTCCAGAACATATGGACTACCACCTTAACGTAAAAAACTATTACGGAGCCAAAAAAAATATTATAAAATATCAGGAATCCGACGGAATCTTTGTTTACAATCCCAAAAATAAAAAGATGGCAAGCTGGATTAAGCCCAACTCTGCCGGCCGGGGCGGAGAAAAACCAACGCCGTTTATTGATGAAAAATTTCTTGAGGGTATAAAATTGCCACTATTGGGCGAGCACAATAAAGAAAACATCCGAGCTGCCGTAACCGCTGTAAAATATTTTGATGTTTCTGATAACACAATAAAACGGGGGATTGAGAGTTTTAAGGCCTTACCTCACCGACTCGAACCGGCGGGAAAATTCAAGGGCATTGAGTTTTACGATGACGCAATTTCCACAACACCGGAGTCTACAATAATGGCTCTGAAATCTTTATCAAAAGTTGGCACTATTTTTCTTGGAGGACAGGATAGGGGATATAAATTCTCCAAATTAGAAAAGACGATCAAAAAATGTGGCATTAAAAATATAGTGTTGTTTCCTGACAGCGGAGACCGAATTTTAAAATCTAAGAAAGGACTAAATATTTTAAAAACCAAAAGTATGGAAGAGGCAGTAAAATTTGCCTATAAATACACTCTCGCGGGAGAAATATGCCTATTATCTTGTGCTTCGCCAAGTTATTCTATATGGAAAGACTTCGAGGAAAAGGGTGATCAGTTTAAGTTTTGGGTAAAATACTTTTCTGAGAATAAAAATGAAAAAACACTTTGATTATTTTCTATTTTTTTTAGTTGCCTTATTGGTTGGATTTGGCCTTTTGTTTTTTGCTTGTCTTTCGGCCCCTGCCTCAATGGAACGCTTCGGAAACACTAATTACTACCTATTTCACCAATTGCTTTTTGGGCTTATTCCGGGAATTATTTTGGGGTTTGTGGCATATAAGATTTCTCTAAACTTTTTAAAAAAATGGGCGTTTCTGGCGGTTTTTATAAATATGCTGGCACTGTTCTTGGTTTTTTTACCACAAATAGGATCTAAGGCAGGAGGGGCATCCAGGTGGATTGATATGGGAATTTTTACATTACAGCCCGCAGAATTTCTAAAAATCACCGCAATTTTATATTTATCCGCCTGGATTGCATCAAAACTATCCGAGGCCAACGTGTCGGACTGGAAATCTATTACAAAAAAAGGCTATCATAATATAATCTACATATTCATTCCTTTTATAATTTTCCTTGGGCTAATCTTTATAGCATTGTACTTTCAAAGAGACGCCAGTACGTTGGGAATTATCTCCTTAACATTACTTGCTCTGTACTTTTCAGCAAGAACTCCTTTGTGGCATACATTTCTAGTTATAATTTCTGGAACAAGCATTTTATTATTTTTAATAAGGTTTGAACCGTACCGCTTAGATAGGTGGCTAACCTTTCTACATCCCGATGTAGATCCGCTTGGTAAGGGTTTTCAATTGCGCCAGGCGCTAATCTCTTTGGGATCTGGCGGAATTTTTGGCAGAGGACTGGGAATGTCAATACAAAAATTCGGATTTTTACCGCAGGCAATCTCTGATTCAATTTTTGCGATAATGGGCGAGGAGTTCGGCATAATCGGATGTGTAGCAATAATCATCGCATTTATTATTCTCTTCTGGTTGGGCATCCGGGTCGCTAAAAACTCGACTGATAAATTTTCTAAAATGGTGGCCACTGGAATTGTTTTTTGGATAACTCTGCAAGCTTTTATTAATATGGCTTCGGCTGCAGGAATTTTCCCGCTGGCCGGAATTCCTCTCCCATTTTTTTCTTACGGCGGATCACACCTAACCGTTGAGTTAATTGGTATAGGACTTTTATTAAATATTTCTAAAAATAGTTGAGCATCTTGCTCATAACATTATGAAAATAGTATTTACAGGAGGCGGAACTGGTGGGCATGTATACCCCCTGGTCGCCATTGCCAGAGAAATAAGAAGAATTTATTCTAAAAAAAACCTAGATTTTTATTATTTGGGACCAAAAGATGATTTTAGCTTGATCCTGCTTTCGCAAGAAGATTTTATAATAAGAAAAATAGTTTCGGGAAAAATAAGGAGATATTTAGCTTGGCAGAATTTTACTGATATTTTATTTAAAATCCCGTTTGGTGTAATCCAAAGCTTATTTCTAATGCTAACGATAAGGCCCGATTTAGTTTTTAGTAAGGGCGGATCGGGATCTATCGCCGTAACTTTTTCTGCTAGACTTCTAAGGATTCCTGTGTTTATTCATGAATCTGACGTGGTGCCGGGGCTGTCCAACCGACAGACAGCGAAGTGGGCAAAGAAAATTTTTGTTTCTTTTCCAAAAACAGAATATTTTGACCCAAAGAGGACAACTCTTATCGGAAATCCTATTCGAAAAGAAATTTTAGGTGGCGACAAAGAAAAAGCTGAAAAAATATTTGGTTTAACTTTTTCCAAACCGATCTTTTTAATAATAGGCGGCTCTCAAGGCGCAGGGGCTATTAATGATTTCATTTTAAGAATATTGAACGACATATTAAAAAAATACGAGATAATACACATGACAGGAACCGAAAACCTAAAAGAGATTACTGTTGAAGCACAGGTTGTAGAAGGATCTGATGGCTTCCCTGATTTAGACGCATATTATCATCCTATAGGATTTTTAGATGAAGAAAAATTAAAACACGCTTTTGCTGCTGCTGATTTAATAATTTCTCGGTCTGGCTCAGGATTAATTTTTGAAATAGCCGCTGCAGGCAAGCCGAGTATTTTAATTCCCTTGCCGTCGGCGGCCGGTGATCATCAATCAAAAAACGCATATGCTTACGCAGAAACGGGAGCTGCTATGGTTATTGAGCAAGAAAATTTAACGCCCAACTTCTTTATGGAGAATGTTGAATTATTGTTTTTACATCAAGAAAAATTGGAAAAAATGAAACAAGCCGCGTTAACTTTTGCAAAACCGCTGGCAGCTCGCGCTATCGCCCGTGAAATTTTAGAGTATTTAATGTTAGACTAAATCATAACTATGCCAAAAAAATTAAAACCAAAAAATGTAAGAGTAAGGATCGCACCCTCTCCAACCGG
>CAZMKW010000020.1:0-6915 GCA_964567205.1 uncultured Candidatus Saccharibacteria bacterium
TTAGCCGGGGAGTACTAATAAGTCATTTTATCCTTCGATATACTCAGAATTTGAGTATATTAAAATTCATTTTCAAGCGTAAGTTTATTAACTCCGCTCAGCGGAGCTAATAGATACAGATTTTAGGTATCTTGATATTTTGTCCCGCCTAGGGCGGGATAAAAATCAAACCTTTGCGCCTGCCTTGCCAGTCAAGGCGGGTTTGAATGCAGAGGTGGCAATTATGCCCCGAAAAAATCGCTTTGCGATTTAATTGCGAATATAGTAAGAGAGCCATACTGAGAGTGCTCCACCTGATCCCATTCCGAACTCAGAAGTGAAATCTCTCAAGGCCGATGGTAGTCTTATGGCGAGAGTAGGTAGCTCTCTTACTATGTTCACAATTTTTAACGGGCTGAAGTAGTCTTACGGCGAGAGTAGGTAGTTGCCACCCTTGCATTCAAGCAAAAAACCGATTTTAAATAGTCGGTTTTTTTGTTGGATTTGCAATAAAAAAAATAATGGTTTAAAATCAAACCAATATGACGGGCCTAAAAAATTTTTATATAAACAAAAAACATAAGGGGTGGCTGAAGCTTCTAATCGGAACGATTATTTTTATTATAGTAGTATTTATTTTAGGCCTTTTAACCACGTCCATTAAAAACTATTTTTATGCCTTTTCCGCGCCAATCCAAAAAACTTTTTGGTTTGCCGGAGGATCGTCATCAAAATTTTTAGGCTCTTTTTTTAGAGTTGGGTCGATAGTAAATGAAAACGAAAATTTACAGAGACAAAATCAAGACCTTTTGTCGCAGGTTGCTTTTTTGCAATCAATAGAAGAAGCTAATCGGGCCCAAAGCGATGTTTCTACATCTTGCCAAAACAGTGAATTTAACCTTATGATGGCTGGAGTTATTGGTTTAGATGAAGGCGATATTCTTTCTATAAACAAGGGTTCAACCGATGGCATTGCTGAGGGCATGCCGGTTGTCAATCAGCAGAACATACTTTTCGGCAAAGTTTTAAAGGTTTACAAAAATTTCTCGAAAATTATGCTTATTTCGAGTAAAGACAGTGTAATAAATATTAAAGTCCAACAGCAAGTTCCGGCGGATAATACAGATAGCGTTCCGGAAATTGACGGAGTAGTTAAGGGAGGTGGGGGATTAAGCGCGTATTTAGATTTAATCCCCGTCAGTGACAACATAAATTCGCAAGACGTTTTGATTACATCTGCAATAGAAAAATCGTTTCCAAAAGATTTACTTGTAGGAAAAATTACCAAGATAGATAAGGACGACCAAAAACCGTTTCAGCAAGCGCAGATAGATTTATTTTTTAATGTTAAAACAACAGACAACTTATTTGTAATTACAAACTACAAACAAGCGAACTAAAAATGTGGAAAAAAATACTCTCTATAATTTTTTTATTTTATCTTTTTGCGTTGCTACAAAGCAGTTTTTTTTCGCATTTTGATTTGTTTGGAGCTGTTCCCAATTTAGTTTTTATACTTTTTTTTATAGTTGTATTTTTCGAAGAAAAAACCAATAATTATTTTATTATTGTATCTGCCATTATGGCCGGAATCTTTTTAGATATTTCTTCTTATACCATTATCGGTCCGTCAATCATTCTGCTTACAGTTATTGGGTTGTTGTTGAAAAAGTTCCAATTATTGTTAAAAAACACCGGGGATAGTCATCCATTTGTTTATTTTTTGCCCCTTTTTGCGGTCTCTTTTTTAATTTATAATTTTAGCAAAGAACTATATCTATATTTTGTGGATTCTAGCAGAATTGCAGTACACTTTGGTTTTCCCGAAATTTTTTTATTAATTTATAATGCTCTGGTTGCCTCTATATTATTTTTCGTATATAGAAAGTTCATAAATTACACGTCCAATGGCAAAGATTTATAGAGTTAAAAATTCAAGCGTCGATATAGAGCCTCATGAGGTTTTTTTAGATAAGTTGGCGCAATCCAAGGAAGACGAGTTTGGTCTGTCAGAAAGAAAGTTTGAGGTTCCTTTGAAAGAGAGGGTATCTTATTTTTTGTTCGTTGTTTTTCTTCTTTTATCAATAATACTATTTTCAAAGATTTTTTATTTTCAAATTTTTGAAGGGAAAAAATTATACGTTGAGGCGGAAAATAACAAGGGTAGCGTAAATTTGGCCGTACCCACGCGGGGTATAATTTACGATAGAAACATGACAAAACTCGTATTAAATTCTCCTGCGTATGATCTAGTGTGTGACAGAGCCTGGCTTGAAATAGGAGCTGGAGGATCCTCGGGGTTGGCGTCCGAGGAAATTTCTCAAAAAGTTAAAGAAATCGCTGAAGCGGTTGGTAAAAATCCTCAAGAAGTATTTGATAACATTCAAAATACGGTTTCTTCTGAGGTTTTAATTGCTGACAATATTGGACACGAACAACTTTTATTATTAGAAACTAAAATAAATGATTTTCAAGGATGCTCAGTTAGGCAAAATACCGCCAGGAAATATGTTTACGGTCCGATTTTCTCGCAGGTTTTAGGGTACACCGCCAGGATAAATAAAGATGAATATTCTAGTTCAACAGGATACGCTATTAACGACTATATCGGAAAAACCGGTCTGGAAAAATATTACGAAACAGATTTAAGGGGAAAGGTTGGACAGTCTAAGCCGGCGAAATCGATTTCAAGCGATGAGACCGCAGATCAGATGGTCTTGGCGCCCGAGCCGGGAAATAATTTGGTGTTAAACATAGACGCCGGATTACAACAGCAACTTTATAATACGCTCTCTGCCTCAATAGAAAAAATGGGTGGTAAAAAAGGGGCCGCTGTTGCGATGGACCCGAGAACGGGAGCGGTTTTAGCTTTAGTCTCGTATCCAGCATATGATGATAATATGTTTTCGGGAGGAATTTCTCAAGAGGATTATAATTCTATAATAAACGATTCTTCTCAGCCACTTTTTAACAGGGCTATTGCCGCAAAATATCCAACCGGTTCCACAATAAAACCGCTTGAAGCGTCAGCGGCACTGCAAGAAAAAATAATTTCCCCGGACAAAGAAATTAATGACCCCGGATATATTTTAATTCACAGCCAATATGACCCGTCTATAGTTTACAGATACGGAGGAGTTGAAGCGCATGGATTAGTGGATATGAGAAAAGCCATTGCCGTTTCATCAAACATTTATTTTTATACTGTTGGCGGAGGATATGGAGACCAACAAGGATTGGGGCCTCAAAAAATTAAGCAATACCTCTCACTTTTCGGCTGGGATCAAAAAACAGGCATTGATTTGCCAGGAGAATTTTCCGGATTTATCCCAGATCCGGCGTGGAAAAAAGCAACAAAAGGGCAATCGTGGTATGACGGAGATACTTATAATCTTGCAATAGGGCAGTCAGATTTGCAAACGACCCCTCTACAGGTAGCAACAGCTTATTGCGCAATTGCAAACGGAGGTACATTATATAGACCGCAAATCGTAAACAAAATTATTTCTAACGATTCAACTAAAACCGTTCAGGAATTTAATCCGCAAGTTATTAGGAGTAATTTTATAGACCCTCAAAATTTGGAAATTGTCAGAGAGGGGATGAGAGACGGTGTAAATAAATCTTATGGAGGATCCTCTATGTTAAATAATTTACCGGTTGAGGTTGCGGCAAAAACAGGAACTGCCCAGATTGGAGTGGCAAATAGGTATAATGTTTGGTCTTCTGTTTTTGCTCCGTACGACAACCCACAAATTGTTTTAGTTATCACGGCTGAAAGCGTAAATGGCCTTGGGGCCGTAACCCTGCCCGTGGCGCACGACGTTTTGAACTGGTATTTCTCAAAGTAATATAAATTTTGTAAAAAAATTCCCAAATCGCGCGATCTGGGATATTGTTATCGGGCTAACTGATAGCCTCTTTTATCCTTGCCAACACCTCTTCGCCCGTAAAAAGCTGTTTTGTGTCGGTAGCTTCTAAGCTTGCGGGATCTATTGGAATAGAAACGTGAAAGATATTTTCTACGGATTCCTGTATCACGCGCAACAACTTCTCCTTAGTCGAAGTCTTGCCCGTATCCGTAAAATAAATCGAAATCCGGAGTTGTCCTAATTGCCCAGCAAGTTTGGCTACGTTAAGTCGGAGCACTAAGTCTTCATCAGAATTAGCCTTAACGAATCCAACTATCCAATGTACGATTTTGCGATTAACAATTCGGCTGGCCGAAATAACATATCGGCGTTTTCCTGGGAGATTAAGTGCTACCACATTCTCACTCCTTTGAGTTGGGGGATAATGTTTTGGAAAAGAACATTTAAATGATAACATATTTATATTTTTGCGTCAATAATAATTAATAGACGACTATCCCTTGACAACAAGTAGTGTTATTTGCTATACTTAACTTGTAATAAGTAAATAACAATACTATGAAATACACAATCAAAGATTTTAAAAGGGATTTTCCAAGCGATGACGCTTGTTTGGATTATATTTTTAAAAATCGTTTTCCTAATTATAAATGCCCTACTTGCGGTCAAACTTCTTTTTATCGCATTAAGGGTCGCAAGCAATACGCCTGCAAATGCGGTTATCAAATTTCTCCTACCGCTAACACTATTTTTCACAAATCAGAAACTAAACTTACGGATTGGTTTTTTGCTATTTATCTATCCTCTCAAACAAAGAATGGAATATCAGCAAAAGAGTTAGAAAGACATCTCGGTTGCACCTATAAAACAGCGTGGCGTATAGGATATAAAATAAGGTCTTTAATGTCGCAAGGTGGTAATATGCTTTCTGGTACAGTTGAAGCTGACGAAACTTATGTCGGTGGCAAAACTCGTATGTCTAAAAAGAATAAAAATAAAGGTGTTTTAATGGCAGTTGTTGAAAGAAAGGGACAGGTTAAAACTTCTCATATAGTTGACTGCTCTACCTCGTCAATGTTAAAAGTTTTAAGGGATAATGTGAAAATTGGCACAAGAATTATTACTGACGACCATGCTTCCTATAAACCGAATAAACTGACACGATTAGGAATGTTGCACGACAAGGTTTGTCATTCAAAGGGCGAATATGTTAAAGGTGATATTTATACTAACACAATAGAGGGGTTTTTCTCACAATTTAAGCGTTCTTTGGACGGGACTTACCACTCCGTTTCTTTAAAGTATTTACAATCTTACGCTGACCAGTTTTCTTACCACTATAACCACCGCTCCGTTTGCTTTTACGACTTGTTGGGTCGTCTGTGTGGACAGCTCGGTTCAGAAGGTCAAAAAATTGGTCTTTCTCTGGTTCGTGTTTCATAATGAAAATAAATTTTTAAAAAATATAATACTATTAGACGCCTCTTTGAAACTAATCCCTAAAAATAGTGCAACGCCAATAATAACTGCAATTATTATAGTACTTAAATGATTGGCTATAAGTGGGTGCTTTAAAAAATCATTTACCCAATAATTCCATTCTATAAATTTTTCCCCCTTTGGTGTTAGTACCAAATCATTATTTCCACGATGATATTTCAAATATCCATCTTCAATACAGCTATCGGTTATTTGTTCCGACAATAGAAGTTTATTTATTTCTTGTTTTTTTCTTAATTTACGAAAAAAAGTTATTATTTCTGAACGCCACCAAATAGTCCTAAAAGCGTTGAACATCATTCTATTTTCTAATTCTTTTTTTGGGACACCCCTAAATTGGTATATACTAGAACCAGCCCATAATTTTTTGGATAATTTAACAGCTTTTCTTTGTTTTTCTGTCCAGCTCATTAAGATTATTATATCACATATTTTACGTTTTATATGTTTCATATTTTAAATAAAGTGTTAAAATAAATTATGGAAAACTTTACAATTATTGTTTTATTACTTCTTGTCTTTGCTGGTGCTTACGAAATGGGAAAATATTCTAAATAGCCATTTTTGCTACTTACTTGTAATGGTGGTACAGTCGTTAATTAATACGTATATTTTTATTGTGCGACAATTTACGCCTAAAAAGGCAGTTTTTAGTTACGTAATCATTGTCCGCCTAACTATTGACATACATATAAATATATGTTAAGATGTAGGGCATAGTACGGGAAGGAAAGACTTTGACAACTTAATGGGATTTTCAAGAAAGGAGAAAATGAAAATTCCAGCAAACTGCGTTTTTCGTAAAGAAATGGTTTCCGGGATTTGTTTCATCAACCGGGCTTCGGCCCAAAACGAGAGAAGGAGAACGAGAAATGTTGAACAAGAAGAATTGGACGGTAGTAGTGGCGCTCGTGGCGCTCATGATTATGGGCTTCGGCATCACCAGCACGGCCTCGGCCGCCGGCGGTGCGATCAACGGTGTCAACCTCGGGGGAAACTTCCGAGGTGGCGACCAGAACCCCTACTACCAGTCGTCGTTCTCTAACTACGAGAACGGCACCTCGGCGTCATTCCTTATATTTCTGGACGCCAGCGAAGCAGACCTTAGTTCTGTTAACTGGAATTTCAGCCCAGAGTACGGGGACCAGACCCAGTGGAAGGCCACTTGCTACATGCAGGGTCTACTGGGTGTGCCCGCAAGCCAAAACGGGCAGAGCTGGTCCCAGGGCGCCGACATGGGCGACTATTATGTTAGCGCTAGTCTTGGCTATGGCATCTGGCCGTGCTATCCATATGATGTGGGCGAACAGCTCTGCGTCAATGGTAGCATCAATTTGACGCCGGAACCGTTGAAAGGAGGCGTTGTGATCGACTCGACCAACTTCAATTACTGGCCGAGTACGCAGGATATCTGGGGTTGGTCCAACGAGACCGACTCGTGGGTAGTCACGGAAAGCGTTCCGATCTGGAATGCCCAGTTAAGCGTTTACGGACACTTCATTCCCGAATCGGCCACGACGTCGGTTCCCGAGCCGGCGACGATGAGCCTCTTGGCTCTCGGCGG
>CAZMKW010000021.1:0-6801 GCA_964567205.1 uncultured Candidatus Saccharibacteria bacterium
TGATAGACAAAATAAAAACAAACAACAACCACTTTTTCGGCTTTATTCCACGCCAAAAAGCGGCCAAAACGTCTTTTAGTTTCACTTGCGGATAAACAATATTTTTCCCCGGTTTTTCTACTGGCATAAATCTAAATTAGGAACCAATTATTCTTTTTTGCTTCTTTTGCTAATTCATTTTGGCGGTCAACCACTACTTTTATTTCACAACACTCAAGCATTGGCAAATCGTTTATGCTATCGCCAACGCTAATCAGCGGTTTTTTGTCCTGGCTTATATATTTTTTAATGCAGTCAATTTTTCCCTCGTAAATAGATAAAGGTTTTTCCAGCTCATCTGTAATTTTACCATCAACAATAATATTACGCACGCCAATTAAATTAGCCTCTATATTAAAATGCTTCATTGCCTGGCGAACTAATAATTCTGGCGAAGCGCTGACAACCCAAACATCCACCCCATTCTTTTTTAAAAAATTTATTAACTCAATAACTTCTTCTCTGGGCTTTATATTTTTCCCAGTAAATGTTAAAACTTCCGCTACAAGAGAGTCTATTTCGCTAGTCGAAAAGCCGCTTAAAATTTTTGCTATAAATTCATACGACTCTTTGAGTTTTCCTTCTCCCGGCATCTGATAATATCTTTCCAAAACAGCTTTCGAATAATTTTCTGTCTCTATGTTTATCAAGTTTTTATCCCTGAATAGATTATTGGCTGCCAAATAAGCCAGGGTAACTTCTGTAATGTCATTTGTAATGCAAGTGTTGTCAAAATCAAAAACAGCAAAAATTGGCTTCCCAGCTTTCTGGATCGAATTAGAAACCATTTTATAGATAGGCTCTAATTTGTTTTGCATTTGTGGACTCACCGGGAATCGAACCCGGACCTCGTCAATGCGAATGACGCGTAATACCACTTTACTATGAGCCCATAAATTATTTTTTCAGCATAAAAAATATTTTCATAATGCGCGTTACCACAAAAATCCCCAGAACTTCAATTGTTGTATATGAAATATCAGCCAATGTGCTCACAGTATATCCTTCTTTTGAATAACCAAAATAATTGTTGCAGAAAAAATTAATTGCGTATAATACGGTTGTTAGAATCACCCATGTATAAACAAAATACTCTCCCTGATGTCTGCTCTTTTTTTCGCCAAGCCACCTGATGAACTCTTTATGCAAAGAATAAATAAGCACAACGGTTAGATAAAAAAATCCGATTTTTGCCGGTAAGAAAACACCCCTGGTTAGAAAATTAGTCACCATTAAAACCATTGTCACCAAAGTAACTATCGTGCATATAAAGAAAAGGTTTCGATTTATTACTGACTCAACTTTTCTGACTTCTTTTATTTTTTTATCATTTGTGTCCATATTATTTTTTATTAAATAATATTAATTTAGATTCGGCGCACTCAGAATCGAACTGAGGCCGCAGACTCCCGAAGTCTGCATACTACCACTATACGATGCGCCGTTTTCTTTCCTTAACCAACGTGCGAGGTATTGCTTTAAAAGTAACTTTTGCAGACGATTTGGCACGGTTCCGCCACGGCGGACAAATCGGCGAGAACGTAGGCCGCAAAATTTCGCTGGAAATTTTGACGGCTGGTACTTTTAAGGCAATACCGAGCTAAGTCACCCAATATTTTTGTTTTACTGCTTCGTTTTCTTTAGACTGAACTTCAGATTTTTCCTCCTTTGATTTATCGGCCAATTCTTTCAAATATTTTTCGGGAAGTTTTGCAAATTTTTTGGCCTCTGTTTCCAAGTATTTTTGATTATTTTTCTTTGGGTCTTCTAAAACAAGCCCTAAAAGCGCGTCTAAAATCTGTCCAATTCTCGGTCCGGGTTTTTCTCCCAAAATCTGCATCAAATCCTTCCCGTTAATTTTTAACATTTTAACAGAAATCGGATCTTTAGAAACCTTTTCAATCAAATATTTTAAGTGCCTTAGTTTATAGGGTTCGGCTTTTGGCACACCAGACCCAATTCTATCTGCCTGTCTTACCTGCAAAAGTTCTTCCATATTTTCTGGACCCATATTTCTAACTAATCTTCTTACGGAAGATTCTCCCACCTCGTCCACATTGTAGTAAAACAGATGGTATCTTACAAGTTTTGTAATTTTTTCGACTTCTTTTTTAGAAAACTTTAAGCGGTTTAAAATTTGGAATGTTATTTTAGCTCCCACAATTTCGTGATTGTAAAAAGTTGCTTCTTCGCCCTCACCGGCTTTTACCCTTGGTTTTGCGATGTCGTGGAGTAGGGCGGCAATTCTCACATACATATTAAAGTTTTTCTTTGTAGTGTACTCCAAAGATTTTACAGCATGCTGATAGCAGTCGTATATATGATGCTTGTTCTGGGCTACGCCATAATTTTCCAGCAATTCGGGCACAATATATCTTAACAACCCCAGTTCGCGCAATAATTCAATCCCATCAGCAGCTTTTTCTGTCATAATTATTTTTACAAGTTCGTCTCTGATTCTTTCTTGCGAAATTGCCTTTAACCAGATGCTATTTTTTTTAATCGCCTCGGCTGTTTTTTCTTCTATCTTAAAATTTAAAGTAGTGGCAAACCTTACTGCCCGCAACATTCTTAAGGCGTCCTCATTAAACCTTTCTTGTGCGTTGCCAACAGTTCTGATTATTTTATTTTTTAAATCTTCCTGTCCACCAAATAAATCTATAATCTTCTCTTTTGCCTGCCCTGATCCGGGTCGAAGGGCTATCGCATTTATGGTGAAATCCCTCCTGCTTAAATCGTCTTCCAGCTTTTCGGCATATTTTACTTCGTCAGGATGCCTTTTATCAGTATATTTTGCCTCAGACCTATAGGTTGTTATTTCTATTTCTGCAAGTTTTTCAATCTTACTTCCCGTATGCACCGTAACAGTTAAAAATTCATTTGTGTAAAAACTATCGGGAAAAACTTTTTGGATTTCTTCGGGTTTTGCATTTGTTGTAATGTCCCAGTCATTGGGATCCTTTTCAAGCAAAAAATCGCGCACGCATCCGCCCACAATATACGCCTCAAAACCCGCTTTTTCAAGCTTTTCAATAACTAATTTTACTTCTTTTGGAATTGTCATTTTTTGCCTGCACTAAATGCAGTAAAGTGTGCCCCCGGCAGGACTCGGACCTGCAGACTTTTGGTTCGAAGCCAAATATGATATCCAATTTCACCACGGGGGCAATTTATCATAAATTTTACCACAAATTATAATAAAATCAACCGCTCTTTATTTTCCCCTTTTCTCGTGTTATAATCTTAAAATACAAATTACTTAACCTTTAATATGAAAAAACTTTTTTTAGTATTTATTATTTTGTTTATTTTATCATTTATAAGTTTTGGCTATGCTCTGGCCGCTGACTGTCCAGATAGCGGAGACCCATCCGCAAATGGGGGAATAGTAAATTGCGGTATTTCGTGCTCGTGCACGATTAAAAATATTTTTAGCATGCTTGGAGGAATTTATTCTTTTCTTGTTTTAAAAATAGCCACGCCGTTGGCAGTATTGGCGGTTATAATTGGAGGAGTTCTTATGATGATTTCTGCCGGTAATCCAAACCTGGCAGGACTTGGTAAAAAAATACTTTATTCTGCAATCATCGGATTAGTCTTAGCTTTCTGTTCATATTTAATAATTGACACTATTTTAAAAGCCGTTGGATTTTCCGGAGGATTGGGCAGTATTAGTATTTAGCAGTTAAAATAGAGCCCCCATAGTTCAATCTTGCCCCCACACCAAAGTTTTTTTCAAAAAACTTTGGTGTGGGGGCAAAGTAGAGCAGCTTCATTTTTTATGCCCCTATAACTTAATGGTAAAGTAGCTGCCTCTTAAGCAGCCTATCTCAGTCCGATTCTGAGTAGGGGCACTTTACAAAAAAATAAAAATAGAGTATATTATACATATTATTAAACAAGTAACGGAGGTGCCGGAAGCGCCTTCATATTATAGAAAATGGCCTTAACAACCAAAGAGAAAACAAAAATAATAAAAGACGTTGCATCAGACGAAAAAGACACCGGATCTTCGGAGGTTCAGGTTGCTTTATTATCAAAACAAATAGACAAGCTGGTTCTGCATTTAAAAAAACACCCTCAAGACGTGCACTCAAAAAAGGGACTGATTAAAATGGTTATACAAAGAAAAAAATTACTGGCTTATCTGAAAAAAACTTCTGAGAAAAAATATTTAGCCATCATAAAGAAAATCGGCCTTAAAAAATAGCATGCAGCCAAAACCAAAAGAACAACGAGTAGAGGTATTAATAGATGTACAAAATTTATATCACTCTGCAAAAAACCTTTATCACTCAAGGGTTAATTACCAAGAAGTTTTAAAACAAGCAGTGGCAGGAAGAAAATTCATCAGGGCTTTTGGTTATGTTGTGCGCACAAAAACCGGCGAAGAAGCGCCGTTTTTTGATGCTTTATCAAAAATTGGGATTGAAACAAGGGTTAGAGATTTACAAGAATGGTATGGCGGAGCCAAAAAAGCAGACTGGGATGTTGGAATTGTAATCGATGCCATAAGAACCGCGCCGGGCGTAGATGTGATTATTTTAGTTTCGGGCGACGGTGATTTTATCGCCTTGGTGGAATATCTTAAAAACATGGGCAAAAGAGTGGAAGTTGTAGCATTTGGTAAAACAACCTCCGGAAAATTAAAAGAAGTGGCTGATGAATTTATTGATTTAGACGAAGGCCTCCCAAAGTTTTTATTGAAAAAATAAAAAAAATATGTCGGAAACATTTCGTCCAAACTATGAATTGCCAACATCTAGCAGAGAACTACCCAAAACACCAGGAGAGATAAAAACAGAAGAAATTGTAAAAAAGCTAAAAGCGAAAAAACAACTGTCTGAAGGCGAAAAAGCAGAATTAAAAATCTATGAAAGTTCTTTAGAAGATATGAGGAAAATTAGAACCGGCGAAGATGAAGAACAGACTCAGCAACAATTTGAACGTATAGTGAAGAAGCTCGATGACCAAATAGACAAATTATAAAATTTTAGAAAAATAAATAATCGGGGCAGTAAAAAGATACAAATAACATACCAATCATACGAATTTTACGATTAGTGTTATTGGCATGATATTTCGTATCTTGATATTGCTTTCAAATAATATGGCAGTAAAAGATACGTTTGAGATAAAGGTGGGTGAAAAGCCCGTTATAATTAAAACTACCAACTGGACCGAGCAAGCCTCTGGTTCTTGTTTGGTTAGTTGTGGAGACACAGAGGTTTTGGTAACCGCTGTTTTGAGTCCATTTTCTAGGCCGGAAATAGATTATTTTCCCTTAACCGTTGAATACGAGGAGAGGTTTTATGCGGCAGGAAAAATATTTGGTTCGCGCTTTATGAAAAGAGAATCAAGACCAACAGAAGAAGCAATTTTAACGGCCAGAATGATCGATAGGGCAATAAGACCGTTGTTTCCAAAAGATTTTAAAAAAGAGGTTCAAGTTATTGTTACTTGCCTTGCTTGGGACGGAGAAAATGATCCTGATATTTTGGGAATGATTGGAGCATCATTTGCTTTGGCAACTTCAAATATTCCATGGAACGGGCCAATGGGAGCAATTCGCGTGACCAAAACCAACGGAGAATGGGTTTTTAACTCCAATTATGCTCAAAGAAAAGAAAGCACTATGGATTTAACTTTGGCAGCAATAGAAAGAGATGGAGAAGTTTTAGTTAACATGATTGAAATGGGAGCCAAAGAAGTTCAAGAAGCAGATGTTTTAGAGGCTTATGAGGTTGCAAAAAAAGAATTAAAAGAAATTATCGATGTTCAAATAAAAGCTGTTAAAAAAATTGGGAAAGAAAAAGATGAATTTCTACCTGCGGTTGAACTAGAAATTGCTGGGGAAATAAAAGAATTTTTGGGCGACAAATTAGAAAAAGCAATTAATGACGCTCCTAAAACAGAAAAAAATCTTGGAGCAACCGAAGTTCTAAAACAAGAGCTGGTAAAATATGTGGCAGAAAAACATCCTGGAGAAGGAAAAGAAAAACAGGTTTTAGCATATTTTGAAAAAGAAATTGAAAAAATAATTATCAAAAATATTATTGAAAAAGATTACAGACCCGACGGCAGAAATTCTAAAGAAATAAGAGCCTTATCTTGCGAAGTTGGAGTTTTACCAAGAGCGCATGGGTCTGCAGTATTTTTTAGGGGGTTAACAAGAGTACTTTCAATTTTAACTTTGGGAGGACCTGGCGACCAACAAATATTAGAAGGAATGGAAATTGTTGGTAAAAAAAGATTT
The DNA here is from genome assembly GCA_964567205.1 of uncultured Candidatus Saccharibacteria bacterium. Classification (GTDB taxonomy): domain Bacteria; phylum Patescibacteriota; class Minisyncoccia; order Minisyncoccales; family Staskawiczbacteraceae; genus XYD1-FULL-39-28. Next base: position 6,296 of record CAZMKW010000021.1, read on the forward strand.
TTACATCACTACAATTTTCCTCCATTTTCATCTGGTGAAACAGCTCCAATGAGAGGACCGAAAAGAAGAGAAATTGGGCATGGCGCCTTGGTTGAAAAAGCATTATTACCCATGCTTCCTGATGTAGAAAAGTTTCCATATACAATAAGAATTGTTTCTGAAGTTGTGTCTTCAAATGGGTCAACCTCGCAAGCTTCTGTTTGCGCGGCTTGTATTGCTTTAATGGATGCAGGAGTTCCAATTAAAGAACCCGTAGCTGGAATTTCTGTTGGGTTAGCAAAAGATGAGAGTTCCGGAAAGTATAAAGTTTTAACAGACATTCAGGGGCCAGAAGATCATTATGGAGATATGGATTTTAAAGTAGCGGGAACCCGCAATGGAATTACTGCAATTCAAATGGATGTAAAAATAGATGGTATTGATAAAAGTATTATGGAAGAAGCAATGGACCGAGCAAAAGATGCAAGATTTAAAATACTTGATATAATAAAGAAAGAGATTCCCGA
>CAZMKW010000022.1:0-6588 GCA_964567205.1 uncultured Candidatus Saccharibacteria bacterium
TCATTGTTTTCTGTTCCTCCGGCTACTGAAATGTTTTACTTCACCGGGTACGCTTTCCTTCCGTTAATAGGAAGGAATAATACAGTATTAGCTGTATTGAGTTTCCTCATTCAGAAATCTCCGGATCAAAGCTTGCTAGCCAGCTCCCCGAAGCTTATCGCAGGCACGCCACGTCTTTCATAGCATCAATATCCCAAGGCATCCGCCATTCGCTTATAACCTATCCTTCGATATACTCAACTTTTGAGCTATCTTGGATTCACTTTTATCCCGCCCATCATAGCTTTTTTTTATGATTTGCGGGACGCGTAAGTTTTTTACCCTCCTAAATTTCTTTACAAAAATTTGGGAAGGGCTAATAGATACAGATTTTATGTATCTTACCTGATTAAACATTGATAACTTTTGACGGTGAATCAAAAATTTATTTAACCAAGATGAACTTAATTTTGTATGCTTGCTTTACCTATTTACTTTCCAAAATCACTTATCGAAAATTTTAGAAAGTACCCCTAATTAAATATAAGACCCCATGTCTAAAAATTTAATTAGGATACCTGTTAAAAATTGCTAGTAGGCAATCTGTTTCTTAACAACCTTCTATATATTTTTTATAGGATGGCTGCGTGAACATTTAACAGGGTTAAATTATCAAATTACGTTCCGTTCAGAAATTAATTCAATTAACCCACGTGAAAAAACAAATTTTATTTTCTCGCGTGGACTAATATTTTAAATTTTTAAATCAAAAACCGCTTTTAGAGCGGCCTGTCTGAAAAAACAAAAATTCAGATTTTTATCCGCTTCGTTTTTTAGTAATAGTTATTGATTTATTTACCATGTAAATACATCTTATTCTATTATTTAAACCATGTCAATACCCAACCAATCGCTATAACTTAATAAACAAAAAGGCGCGGTACGTACGCGTCTTTTTGTTTTAACTTTTCATGTTTTACCCAAAAGGCAAAACGGTCAAGTATCAAATTTTTACTTCTCGTCTATCTTTCTGTACATGTCTGAAATTATTTTTCCTGCTGTGTCCTTTCCGCCAAGTCCAATTGCCAAACCAATACCCAATGCCAATGCGGCAACTATGCCATAGACAATAGAACTATAAAGTGTTTGTACTAATGCGTTGGCCTGAGGTGGTAAAAGCAACCCCAAAATCAGGAAAAATGCGAATACCCAGATTGCCCATTTTACAATTGAAGATGCGATGTATCCATAACCGACTTTCAATCTTTCTACTGTTGCTCTTACAACTTTTTCTACAAGGTCGGAGATGACAATAACAACAACAAAAACCAATACAGCTATAATTACGTTCGGTAAATAATTTAACACTTTTGTTAAAAATCCTGCGAATGCAGTAAGCTTTAAAACATCTACTGCAATCAACAAAGATACGATAACAAAAATCCATTTGAAAATTACACCTATAAATTCTGCCGGATTTACTTCAACATTGGCTCTTTGTAAAGCCTTTCTCCATCCTTCTTTTTCAAATAATTTGTTAAACTTTACTGACTTTAATATTTCGGAAATTAACCTTCCAATTCCGATGGAAATCAAATAACCGATGATGAAAACAATTACAGCTAATATTAAGTTACCAATAAAAGATACGAATTGCTGTAAAAACGGCTGAATGACTGCTAGAGACCAGTCTGTATATGTCATGATTTTTATTTTTTAGTTTAATTATTAATTTATATTTGTAAACGATTTTAAGGATCAAATATTCCTTACCAAAAGTGATAGGAACTTTACTCTATTGAATTAGTCTATAACAACTATCCAACCAGAGCCGACCTTTTTATGTATTATACTATTATCTCCCCTACAATAAAGTAAATCAAGTCTCTGGGTGTGGATAACTTATATTAATTCTTGCCACATTTCCGGTAGAGGGATTTCAAGTTTTATGTCCTTTTCTACTGTAGCAGATTTAAATAAAATACCGGTGGCGCATAGCGCAATTGATTTATCATCTTTCCACTCGGGCATCTTTTGTTTGCCATATTTTGCGTCGCCTAAAACTGGACAACCCATTTCAGCCATCTGAACTCTAATCTGGTGAAACCGTCCTGTTTTCGGTAATATTTTTAATAAAGAGTATTTATCGTTTGACTTCACAATTTCGTAGGAGAGTTCGGCTGTTCTAGTCTTTGTAGCTTTTTTAATTTCCTGTAATAACTCCTCGTCTGACTTATTAGTAAAACCTTCGGCAAAAAAAGATATTTTATTAATTTTTTCTGTTATTACTCCCCTACTCTCTTTTGGTTTTCCAACCACGATTGCGTAATAAGTTTTTTGAATTGTGTGATTTCTAAATTGCTCAGACAACCTTGAAGCTCCTTTTGAGGTTTTTCCAAACAAAACAATTCCCGACACAGGCTTGTCTAATCTGTGCACTAATCCTAAAAACACATTACCTGGTTTTTTATATCTTTCCTTAAGATAATCTTTTACCATATCCATTAAGCATTTCTCGCCAGAACTATCACCCTGCGTTAAAACCCCAGCTGGCTTTACCACCGCAATTATATGGTTATCTTCGTAGAGGACTTTTATATTTGACATATAGATTATGTTATGCTATTATATTTATAGCTCTCTACAACCATTTTGCCCATAGGGCAAGGAGAAAACAAATGAAAAAAAATATCCCTGGGTGGGCCTGGAGCATGGCGAATCAACTATTAGGAATTGCCCCTCGCCCCGAGTCCAAAGCGGATGCTGAAAAGGTGCTTGAACGCGCGCTTTCAAGCGAGGAGTGGGCCCGAATTCAAGAAGCTATGGATGAATACATTCGTACATGTGACGAGGAGCTGATACGATTGTATCCTGACGATTATCGCCCGCGTCTCCCCGACCCCGATGACTATTAGACCCCACCACAACCCGAGCAAGTCATAAAACTGCTCCCCGATTCACTGAATCGGGATTTTTTTATTTCAAAAGACTTTTTATTCTGTCTGCTTCGTCGTCCAACAATGGACCAAAATATTCACCGCTATGAGCGTGCGCGCCACCGTATGACGGTTTTTTTTGGTCTAAATGCAAATTAAAAATATAAGTGGTCCCCTGCTGTTTCACATAAATATGAAACCTGGGATAATGTTCACCCGTTAACTTTCTAACTAAATTATACTCTCCGTCTCCTTTAGTATCTATAATTAAATAACTTATTTGCCTGGCAACATTAACAACATTTTGGTCTAAATTTTTAATTTCAAAATCCATTTCATTTACCTGTCGTGAAAAGTACGCTATAGCGCACTTTTCACGACAGGTCGATTATCCATGTTTAAACTCAATAACATCTCCGTCCTTTACAACGTATTCTTTTCCTTCTGTGCGCAATTTGCCTTGCTCGCGGGCTTTTGGATAGCCTCCGCAGTCCAATAAGTCTTTCCAAAAAACTACTTCTGCTTTCACAAATTTATCAAGAAAATCAGAATGTATGGCAGCCCCTGCAATTGGAGCTGTATCCCCTTCTTTAATTGTCCACGCTCTTGTTTCATCTTCTCCTGTGGTAATGAAAGTTATAAGATTTAAAAGCTCGTACGACTTTTTTACCAAAATATCTGTTTCAGATAATTCCGGTAGTCCCAAACCAACTCTGTCTTCACGCGACAACCCCTCGGCGTCATATTCGGTAGCCACGTCCACTATTACAAAGTCTTTTAAGGTTTTTTTGACATCCTCACTCACCTCTTCCTCTTTTCCATTTAACAAATATAATCTTGGTTTGAATGTAAGCAATTGAAAACTGTTTAAAATTTCCTTTTCATCAGCGGTAAATTCCTGCTCAATTAAAATTTTCTCTTGCGATAAAAAGTCTTTTGCTTTTTTTACGACTGCCATTTCTTTGATAGCTTCTTTTCTGCCGGCTCTAAAATCGCCCGCCAAACTGTCTATTCTTTTATTTATAGTTTCTAAATCTTTTAGAATAAGCTCTACATCTAAAATCTCCTTTTCTTTTAATGGATTCACCTCGTTTTGAGTGTTTACAATGTCGCTTTTTTCAAATGCTCTTAAAACATATAAAACGGCGTCTACTTCTCTTATATGAGATAAAAATTTATTTCCCAATCCTTCTCCTTCGGCTGCGCCTTTTACTAATCCTGCAATATCAACAAAATCAACTGTGGCAAAAATTTTCTTTTTAGATTGCGATAATTCGGCCAGTTTATCAACTCTTTCATCAGGAACCAAAACAACCCCAACATTGGGGTCTATGGTGGCAAAAGGATAGTTAGCAATTAATACTTCCTTTTTTGTTAAAGTTTTAAATAATGTGGATTTTCCAACGTTTGGCAACCCCACAATTCCAATAGATAACGACATACAAAAATTATGCCATATTTTTTATTTTTTTTCAATAAAAAACTCCTCTTCGCCGAAACGAAAAGGAGTATGAGAGCCGTTGTCACAACGATACAACGAGCGTAGCGTCTCCAGCCCTACCCGATAATACCGAGAATCCGGGCCGCCATACAGCTCGGACAATTGCACTTGGCGTCATTGATGATGACGAGCTTGAAGCCCTCGCGTATGCCGACCTGCTCATGCCCGCCCAATGCCGGAAATGCGTCCTTGATCTCAGCCCACAGAAGCTTCTGGAGCGCGGTGAAGCGATCTCTGGCGATGCCGTACTCGGCGCTGAACTGATCCAACTGGGCACCCGTGATGTTTTTGCCCAGCTCTTCGGTCTTAGCCATTAGGCTTGTTCCCAATTCCGCCAGAGCTGTGCCCTCCTCGGAGATAACCCCGTAGAGCTTAATCAGCTCGGGAGTCATCTCGCCGACAACGACGTCGGTCTTCCCCACCCTGTCGTTGACCACCGGCGCCTTGCTTGGGTCGAATTTGTCGACCTTCTCGAGCAGACTACGTAGAAACATGTGTTTCTCCTTAAATTGTTGGCGTATCCTTGCTCTACCCCTTGTAGAATTTCGGATTTGCCATTGTGCTGGTTATATTATAGACTATTAATTCATTATTGTCAACAACTAACAAAAAACGCACCGCAAGGCACGCTTCTGATTTTGGTGGACCCGGGGAGAATCGAACTCCCAGCTTCTCGTTGCAAACGAGATGTGTTGCCACTATACCACGGGCCCTTTTTTATTTTATCTCAAGGATTTTAACTTTTACCATTTTACTTCCTGCTTGAAAATCAAATTCCTTTCCCGCATCACGACCAAGCAATTTTTCTCCAAGCGGAGACTGATATGATATTTTATTTTTTAAAATGTCCGCTTCTCCCGGCGCTACAATATGATAATTTTGCTCCTCTCCGTTAAATAAAATCTTGATTTCAGAACCAACTTGAATTTTATTGCTTCCATCTTTTTCTTTTACAATGGCTTCATTAATAGCTCCTTCCAATTCTGCAATTCTCATCCTTAAAAAAGACATCTTGTCCCTGGCATCATGGTAAGCTGAATTTTCTTTCAAATCTCCAAAGGCTGCAGCCTCGGCAATAAGTTTAACAATCTCTTTATTCTTGTCTGTTTTTAAATAATGCAGTTCGTCTTTGAGTTTTTGTAGGCCGTCTTTAGTAAAATACTGCACCATAAATATTTTATATAACCACGTTAAATTGGAGACGTCCTGTGGTCTGGATAACAACTACTCGCACCCTTCAAATATAAATTCTATAGAAGGCTGAAAATATTGTACCATGATTTTTAAGCAAAGCGATAAAATCACACTGAGTTTATCGAAGTGTATGCTTTAATATACTATGTTTTTCTTTTTTTTTCAATATGTTGTATAATATATAAATATAATATCATTAAAAAATAACATGAATTATAAAAAAGGACCTGCCCTGAGCCCGTCGAAAGGTTTTACAATTATTGAGTTAATCGTAGTTATAGCCATCATCGCAGTCTTGGCGGCGATTGTGTTGGTCAATGTGACACGGTATATAAATAAGTCAAAAGATGCAGCTATTCAGTCCAATATGTCCGCTCTAAACACGGTGGCGGTAGCATACTTTGCAGAACATGGAGACTACTCTGGTATGTGTAACGACCCTGGTGTTGTATCTGTGCGGGAAGCTAATAATAAAATCATTGATTATGCTTATTTATCCTGTTTTCCTGCTGATTATATTAGTTGCGAATCATCTGGATGGTCTTCTTTTTGGCCCCTTTCTGACTCAACATTTTGGTGTGTTGACTATTCGGGCTTCTCTGGAGTAATTAGTAGTATTGCAAAGTCTCCGGATGCAACTTGTAGCTGCAGCAATTGGGTAGAATAAAATTTTAATATCAAACAAAAACCTCGGCATCTCGCCGAGGTTTTTGTTTTGTGTGTATTTAGCCTTCGAATGGGACGGGTCAGGCATCATTTCTAACAAAGATAGTGCCAATTAGCACTATCTTTGTTGTTGTTATAATATATTTAAATAAAACAACAAAAACCGCCTAACGCGGTTTTTGTTGAATAAGTAAATTAGTGCTTTAAAGTTGTTTCGAATAAAGAGAATTTCTAGCGACTCTCCTCAAAACGCTTCTGGTTAGAATTCAGAGCGATTCAACATGCTCATCGAACTGAGCCAGTTGAACCGTG
>CAZMKW010000023.1:0-6447 GCA_964567205.1 uncultured Candidatus Saccharibacteria bacterium
AAACATCAATTTTTACTTTCTTGTCGGGAGTTTGATAAATAACAATCTCTCCTTTACCCTGAGCACCTGCCCTGAGCGTAGCCGAAGGGGCGTCGAAGGGCCTTTTTATTTCTTCGTTCTTCATTTTTTATTTATTCAAATTAACATACGCTAACCTGCATCTTTATTTTCTAAACAGTTCTATGTATTCAAACAATTCAAAGGAACGGTTTCTTGAAAATCCCGTAACTTCCTTTAAAATTCCTGTCTTTTCGAATTCTTCAGCTAATTTTGCCGCTGTGGGGAAAGTAATATCTAACTCTTTTACAATTTGATTAACGTTCATAATCGGCTGAGAAAATAATGCAATCAAAAATCTCTGACCAAGCTCGGCCCTACGACCCAATTTCATTATTTTTTGCTCGTATTTCTGCCTCAAATCAATTATTTTTTCAAAGGTTAGTTTTCCTTTATTGGCGGTTTCGATAACTCCCGAAAGAAAAAATTTGATCCATTGCTCAATATTATTTGAAGATCTCACCATGGTTAAAGAATCATAATATGAACCCTTGTTTCTCTCAAAAAAATCAGAAAGATAGAGTGTCGGCTTCTTTAAAACCTTGGCATCAACTAATTGGAGCGTCATCAAGAGACGACCAATTCTTCCATTTCCATCCAAAAAAGGATGGATTGTTTCAAATTGATAATGGCTCATGGCAACCTTAATTAGCAAAGGGATTTGAATATTTTTATTATGCCAAAAAAGCTGGAGGTCAGAAATTAGTTCTCCAAGTTCGTCTGGATGGGGCGGTATAAAAAATGCGTCTTTTAGGTTTGACCCGCCAATCCAGTTTTGGCTTGTACGTATTTCACCCGGAGTTTTATGTTCGCCCCTAACACTAGACAAAAGTATTTTATGCGCGCCCTTAAGAAGCCTCATCGAAAGGGGCATCGTGGCCAATTCTTTTATAGAATGATTAATAGCTTCTATATAATTCTGCACCTCTTTCCAATCATCACGTTTTTCTGGATTAATATCATCTTTGGAAAGCAAAGCTTCATCAATTCCAGTTTTTGTACCTTCAATCCTGCTCGAAGTGGTAGCTTCCTTTGTAATATGCATACGAATAAAATAGTCAACATCTGGGACAAGACTAGAATAAGCGTTAAGCTCACCCAAAAGCCTCATTGCTTCATCAGATAGCATGTTAATTTTCTTATCCTCCCATTCAAATGTTTTATTTATCGGAAATGGGCTAAAGCTTTTGTACTCTAGTTGTTGTTTGTATATTCCCGCTTTAAATGTTGATTTCATAACCTTTAATACTGTTATCTATATTTAAAGTTTAGCATGTAAGTTTAAATAAGTAAAGCCATGCTAAAAGTTCGGCTTGGAGCTGGAAACTGAAGGTAATACCAACCCCATAAAATTATTTCGGCCCTGCGAACGAAGGTTGTTATAGAGAGTCTACAAACTCTTCCTGCCCATCGATATTTCTATCTAGCTCCCCTATTCTCCTTAGGGTTCCCTGCCCAAACGTGCCGTCAATTAATCTTCCTACGGGTAGTATGTTTCCTGTCATCATTCCATTACAAAAAACCTCAAATACTTCTTCCTTATCTTTAAATTGTCCGCGATTACCTTCAAATATTTTATCAGCCAAGATATTAAAAATTTTTCGTTCCCGACGATAGGTAAAATTTTGGCCAAACATCCTTTTTGTGCCAAATACGCGACCTACCGCCTGCTTCCAGGTTTTTACTTTATCGGTTGTAGCATAATAGGTATCTTCATTAAAAAGCTGACCGCCAGAATCAGCTCGCGTATGCGGATGTTTTTTTATCGTAAGCGCTGTGTTTTTTTTCTCATCGGCAAACAAAGGATCGTCAGACAACTCCAATACCATCCTTCTTGTTAATTCCTCCGTTACGGCTTCATTAAGATTAATAAAGTAACGATTTTTATCATCTCTTGTATGCGCAACCAAGCCTATGCGATATTCATTAAGTTTGCGATCCGCCCCCTGTGTAACTTGCAAGGCCTGATATGATTTAAAATGCAACATCTCGTGCAGAGCGTGTCTTAAAAAAACAATATTAGCCGGCTGCTCTCTCATGACAACACCTTGTTTCATGGAGTCATAAACAGCACTATCCTTTAATGGCCAATCACCCTCTTTAATCACGTGAATATTTTTAGGGGGTATTTCAAAATCACTTAATCCATATTTTCGCCTAAGCTTGTTCGTAGCTTCATTCGCTACGTCTATTATTTTTAGCTCAACCTCTGTTTTTTCTCTTTCCTGTTTTTCTAAATCAACAAAGCGTTGATCATCAAATCGTTCTCCGGCTGCTTGAAGAATTTGTTCTTTATCCGTTTCTGAGACGTCCCCTACGACTCTTTCAAAAGATGAAAATTTTTCTCCCATAATTTAATTATTTTTATTTCTTAATTATTTTTCGGGTCTGCGGACCTGTTTATTTTTTTTCAACCGAATATTTGCCGTTGTGGTAGACTACTTTATAGCTATATCCATACGCGTCTTTAAAAGTGGCAGATCCCGTGGCCGCAGCCTTTTGGAAGGCAGCTTTTTTGTCTTCGTCTTTTGCCCATTCACTCATGTGCCTTACCCCCGGGGCGGCTTTGGCGTCATAAGAAATGGTGTGGCCATTAACCATTCTTGTGCTTATTTTCTCTTCCGGCTTTTTAACTTCCGATTTCTTAACCTCCGACTGCTTATTATTTTCCATAAATTTATTTCTTGGCCCTGCGAACGAGCCACTCTATTAATTATTTTTTAGAAACGATACCACTTTTTCCGGTTACACGGCTTGCACGCAAGCTGTAAATTTCTAATATTGTTTGAACCATAGCTTTCAGAAGGAACTTTTTTAAGCTTGCCGCCTACTCTCAATGGCTTCATTTTTCTAAATTTTTTGTTTAAATAATTACTTCCAAGGGGAATAATATGATCGAGCTCATTCCCTTCTGCAGATTTACAAATTTGGCATGTTCCGTTCGCCCGTTCGGAAATTATGGGGAAAAGAGTTTTTCTTTTCCCATTGAATTCTCTTCTTTTGATGGTAACCGATCTAAAATCAAAAGATTCCTTGAATTTAGTTCGTAATTTATTTACATCACCTTCGCAGAACATATCTGCAAAATATTTTTCGTCTTCCGAATATTTAAAATCCACGTTTTTATTTCTCAATTAATTTTTACTCTTTAGATAATCTTAATCCTTTTAAGCCAACGGGGCAACTGTCTTGCCACAATTGCCCCAATTTTTCCGGTTAGTCCTTAAACCACCTTAATTTCAAACCTACGGATAGTAGAGTTGTTTGCCCATCTTTGAAAAACGGCTTTCTGCGCTAATGCGTGCGTGGCACTGACTGAGTCCTGAGTTTCAATTTCTATTATATATTCTTGACCATTGTGATTAGCATAGATGTCTGGTATAAACCCCCCAACTACTGGGGGCTTTATGTTGCCTGGCAAATCAGACCAAACCCTACTCCAGCCGGCCACGATTACTTGCCGGGCCCAATTACCGACTGCGAGATCGTGTTTTCCTTGGTTTTCCTTAGTTCTTATATAGATCATTTTATTTAATTAATTTTTTATTATTATTTGACCTTTAAAAACAAAACGCGAACCCTTCCCGGGCACGCGTTCAAAAATTAGGACAAGCTAAATTTATCTACGTACCCGGAGGTGATTAGGTTTGACGTCAAAAAATGTTATTGAAATTAAACCTCCGTTTTGATTATTTTTACCTACGACTACATTTTACTACTTCAAACCGCCGTGTCAAATCCCATTTTAGAGCTAAAATCTGTGGATAACTAAAAACAGTACTCAGCCCTGTTTTCCTATTTTTCAATCCAAACTCTCGATAAAATCTCTTAACAGCAAAGCGCTTAACACAATTTCATTATTCTTTAACTTAGTAACTGATTCATATAGACTGAGTCTCTTTTTCTCTTTTAATCTCGCCTTTTCGGAAACAATCCAAACAACCCCGTCGAATATTGCGATCTTAATTATGGATCTTTTTTTATCTTTAGCTCTGATAAATGAAATTCCTTCCCTGAAACTTTTATCCTGCGTACCACCATTTGTGGTTATTAGTTTGGTTTCAGCTAATATAAATTTATCTCCTACTCTTAAAACTGCATCTAACCCCTTTTGCCCACCGTACCCTAATTCTTCCCTCGCAAAGTTTACCAATGCAGCGTCGCCGCCATCCAAAAATGCTATTTTATCCTGATTCAAAAATTCATTTTTAGACAGAACGGGATATCCAACTTTATGAATCCATTTTCTGAACATCTGCCCAACTTGACGCGATGGGGCTTTTTCCTTGCTCGCACCCATTATTAAATTTTCCAACCCCATTCTATACAATCTACTACTTATGCGCCTTACAGTTTTAGGATTTCTGTTTATCGCTTCTTTATCTTTTCTTAGAAATCCGACGTATGGATCATCTATTGGAAACCTATCAAGCTTTAACAATTCTCTTATCAGCTCTTTGGATTGCTTTCGATTAAATAAATCTTGGATTTTCCCCTGTTCCGCAGGATCAATAGTCCTCGCTAAAGTCAAATTCACGGGATATATAATCGCCAATTTGTCGAGATAACCGCTAGAATCTGCTAAATTTATACTTTTTTCAACCCATTTATTCATTTTATTTTAAGAAAATAATAATTTTTGCCTATTGGTAGAGTCTTTTTCGTTAGTATATATATAATTTAAAAATTTATACACCAAATCAAAGGAAATCCTTTTCCTATTATTGTCTCTAAAGTTTGTCAAAAAATATGAAGAATATTTTTCTCTTTCTTCATTCAGTTTAACGTTAAAATCAATCATCAGTTTCTCTTGGTCGACAATTGGTATCCCTTTTTTGAAAATCAAATGAGCCATGTTCCGCGAGGTCTTCTTGCCCACAAGCCCCTTTATTTTATAGTCTCTAATATCTTCAAGTTGAATCTTCTTCCCATTTTTACTGTCGATAGCCCTTAAAAATAATATGTTATTCCCAATTAACTTCTTGAGATCAGAATTAATATGAAAAACTTTTTTGTCTTTTATATTCTGAAGGGCCATTTCTACTTTATACTCCCCAGATCTTAAATATTCTTCCGTGAGCCTGAAAATACCTAAATAATTTTTAGTTTTTTTAACACGATTTACAAATTCTCCACCGAATTGCCAATTATATTGTTTTTCTAAAATAAGTTCAACTTTCTTTCCGTCAGGGAAAATAGTTGCAAAAATTTTATTTTCCGAAGAATCGTCTTCCCTCTTTTTAAAATAGAAGGATATGACATTATATGTCGTATCTTCAAAAACTTGCTCTGAAAATATATTTAATTTCAAAATCTTAAATTTATCAAAAAATAGATCTCTAATTTTTCCTGAATTTTCCGCTGATAGAAAATTGAGCGGGACTATTAGTATCCCCTCATCAGAATCAAAAACAGATTTAATTGAAAGCTGATATAGGTCCTCAAATTGGGAATTATATCCATTAAAATATTTTTCTTTTGTGTTTCTGTCTGCCTTATTCTTATGCAAGTATGGCGGATTAGTTATAACAAATTTATATTTTTGAGGAGAATTTATGCTATCTTTAAGAAAAACTATTTTATTATCTACATAGTTTTTGTCTACATCGAAACCTAAAATGCTTTTAACGCCACTTTTCTTCGCCCACACTATTAAATCTTTGTTTCCGGCGTAAGGATCAACTGCATTCTTATTTTTTATATATTGAGAAAAGCCACTCAGTATATAATCTGAATTTTTCGTAAAAAACTGCCCATTTTGTTTTTTTATTTCTGCATTCATTATCTTATTATATCACTTTATAATCCAAAGCGACATTTAATTTTACTTCCGCCAAGATGCCACGTCAACACTCTATATGTGGATAACTTTAAAGCACTCTTCCCGGATGGCTCAACGAGATTAGCAGTTTAAATTTGGCAAAAATTAGGCGAACTAAATAAAGATGATATGATGACTAATCGCCGTGAAGCAATGTGAGACAACTAACACTCTAAGGTCGTGGTATAATAAAGCAATAAATTAAAAAATTTTAATTATATGGAAATAGAAATTTATATATTTATTTTGGGGTTAATTGCAGGAGCTGTGGTTGTGTTTTTATTTTTAAGAAAGCCTAAAATAAAAATAAAATCGCCGGCTGAGGCGGGGCGAGAGAATTTGGCAACGTTTAATGCCCAGCGCGACAAAAAAGAAGCCGAGACCCTGGCGAAAATTTTGGACTTTGCTGAGGGTAAAGAAAAAATCACAAACGACGAGGTCCAAAAATTACTTAATGTCTCCGACACGTCAGTTGGCAGATATTTAGATGAGCTAGAAAAACAAGGCAAGCTAAAACAAATAGCCGACACCGGCCGAGGCGTCTACTACACAAAACCCTAACCCCGCCT
>CAZMKW010000024.1:0-6101 GCA_964567205.1 uncultured Candidatus Saccharibacteria bacterium
ATACTTATTGGCAGGTCGCGGTTCCTGCCGGGTCAAAAGGGACTTGTAGTGGAGCAACCTCATTTATTATCAACTAAGGCCATTTTAAAATTTTCTCCACTTGCGGAGATTATAGAGATGAATTAAAATAAACTAATTTAGTTTATGGAAGGAATAGAAAACATTGAGAGAAAATCCATGAAGATGCTTGGAATATTAGTATTGATTTTTGTTGTACTGGTGGCTTTATTACTAATTTTAATTTATCCTAGCTGGCTAAAAGATTTAGGAAAGTTTAAAAAATTCTTTCTCGGTTCTGTTGATGTTTCTGTTTCTGTTTCTGTTGGTAATGTGCTTGCCGAGGCTTCAAGCGCGTCACTTAACGGAGGAGATGCGATAACTTTAACTGAAAACACTACAACCTCAATTACAGCAACCGGGACTGTCACAGATAATAATAGCTGTAAAGACTTAGCGTCTGTTTCAATTGCGGTTTATAAAGATGGCACAACCTGCGCTGTCATCGGTGACGCCGATAATGATAATTGTTATTTTTACACTGACTCTGACCCGACAAACGACGCAAGCTGTACGGGCGACGACGATGTGACTTATGCTGCAAGCCATGCTTTTAATATTCAATATTACGCAGACGGAGGAACATGGGAAACGACAATAACTCCAACCGATATTGTCGAGGCAGGAACACCGGATACCTCAACAGGAGTTACGCTCAATGATTTGCAGGCTCTTGACGTGGGCAGTATTACTTATGGGTCGGTTAATCCTGGTGCCAGCTCAGTTGGCGATAACACGGCAGATGTTTCAAATACGGGAAACACGGCAGTTGATTTTAAAGTTTCTGGTACAGATTTAACTTGTGACGGCAGAGGAAATATTCCTGTAGCTAACGAGCAATATGGTTTGGCCGGATTTAGTTATGGTGATGGCACGGCCTTATCTGGAACTCCCGCTGACGTTAATGCTGATTTACCCGCGCCATCCGTGGCGACTGTGCCAGTTCAAGATACAAGTTATTGGCAAGTTTCGGTTCCAAACGGGACAAAAGGAACTTGTTCTGGTACAACAAGTTTTGCAGTTCAGGCCGCGCTATAATAATTTAATGTCGTTAACTAATATTTTATGATAATAAAAACAAAATTGGTGTTATTATTCGCGGCGATATTGATATTTTCTGCTTTTCAAAATAATATTGCCCAGGCTGGTTTTGGAATTTCTCCACCCTCTGTAATAAATAAAAATTTAGTGCCAGGGTCTTTTTATCAACAAGATGTTTTTTTGGTCCAAAATAATCCTACGCAGACACTTAAGGTCACTGCAAAAATTGACGCAGGAGATATTAACAGCTGGATAAAAATAGAAAATGGAAACTCTTTTGATGTCCCCCAGGGAATCCAACAGTTTCCCATGAAAGTTAGCGTATCTGTCCCATCCGATGCAGAGTTAGGTCACTACACAGGGATAATTACTTTAAACACATTGCCCGCAGGCGGTAATAAAGACGGCGTTCAAGTGACGTTGGGCGCAGAGGTTAAAATAGCCCTAGATGTGACATCAATAAAAGTTTCTGATTTTTCAATACAAAATTTCAGTATTCCTGATATTGCCAAGGGTTCGCCTATTAAACTTATAATTAAAGTAAAAAATGATGGAAATGTAGAAAACGGTCCGACAAAAGCCAGTCTAACTTTTTTTGATCAGTATCATTCAAAACGATTAAGTGAGCAAGAAGTAAATATTACCGAAAAAGTAAAATCATTCCAAACAAAAGAAGTTTCAGCCAATTTTGAAAATAACTTTGAACCGGGACAGTATTGGGCTGATGTAAAAATTTATAATGGCGAGGAGGCCGTAGTTACCAGTAAAATAATTTTTTCTGTTATAGAACAGTCGGCCACAGAAAGCCAACAGAAAGGATTTGTATTCCCGGGCCTAACACAAATTCCTCTATGGATGTTTATTTTGATAATTTGCGCAATAATAATTGTTATACTGATTGTTGTGATAATCATAATTTTTCGTAAAAAAAAGAGGAATAGTGTTAAAAAAATAAAAATTCATAATGATAATAAAAACCAAGATTAAAATATTTGTTTTAATATTCTTTTTTGCGTTTATCGCGGCCTTTTTTCCTTTCGTTGAAAATTTTTTTGTTGCTAAAGTTTCAGATGTAAATGTATATGTTCCTGGGGAGCAACAGAGTTCTGGAAGTGGAGCAGGAGGAACGTATATTCCAATTGCGTTGGCGCCAGTAACTATTCCCGATAATGAACCCGAAACTCCAACTGAAATCGTTCCAGAAAGTAATCCTGATAATCCTGTTATTCCTCCGTCCGAACCGGTTGTGGACGCGCCCACTGGGCTATTACCATCCGCCATTGCTAGTCTTTCGGAAAAAATTCCAGAATTTGCGAATATACTCTTTAATCTAAATATAAAAACTGCCCAGGATACATCCAATCTTCAAGATTATAACGTTTTTTTACCAGGATTAAAAAAAATAACTGGGGCCATAAGTGCAAATTTCTCAAATTTTTCTGACGACCAAAAGAATAAAATACCAACTGATATGGTTTTTGTTTTACTGGGGAATGGAAATATAGATGCATTGACAAGGGTGGATTTTTCAGAAAATATTCCATCCCCAGAAGAAGTTAGTGTTTTACTGAAATATCCTATGCGTCTATTGGTCAAGCCCTCTTCGTCGGCAAAAAAAATATCTGGCTATGTACTTTTTGAATCAAGGTCACAAAATAGCAATTTATCTTTAGATAAAAATTTTTCAGTTTTACAATTTGATTATAATGACAACGATAATGACGGAATATATATTGCTGATATTTACGCTCCATCAGTGGGGGGTCGGTACCAAATTGTAACCTCGATAAACTACGGGGCGACCAGCAAGGATATTAAGACGACAACCTTAGTAGATCCTGAAGGTTATATATATGAAAAAGTGGGGGATAAGGAACTTAGAATTAATGACGCGATTGCTTCTCTATATAAGCTTAATGACAAAAAACAGTATGAGTTGTGGTCCGCTGATGTCTATGGTCAAGAAAACCCACAAATAACCGATAAAACAGGGGATTATTCCTTTTTGGTTCCCGAAGGTACGTATTATTTATCAGTAAGCGCCGACGGATATAATTCCTACAAAAGTGAGGCATTCTCTGTAAAAGAAGGAAAGGAAATACATTCCAATATCGCTTTAGAAAAACGCCTTAATCCTTATTCCCTCTTAAACATAAACACAATTTTGATAATTATTCTATTTTGTTTTGTGGGGTATAATTTTTATAAGGATTGGGGTAGAAGATCGATTAAAAAATAAGAAAATCTGTTTGTAATAAAAAAACCTGGGTTATGACCTAGGTTTTTTTTAAAGCTTTGTTATATGTTTTTTATCACAGGACCGTTTTCCGAATCCTGGACAGTAAATCCTTTTTTTTCTATTTGCATTCTCGTCTCATCGGCTTTTTGCCACTCTTTATTTTTGCGGTACTCTTCTCTTAATTTAGCCAGTTTTTTTATTTCAGTCGGAATTATTTTATTCACTTTTTTGAAATCTATGATTCCAAAGATTTTATTCATTTCCTGAAAAAATTTATATATGTCACCGGCTTGTTTTTTTGATATTTGGCCATTGTCTAAAAGCTCATTGGTTTTTTTAATGAAGTCAAACATTACTGCAAAAGCCTGTGGCGTATTAAAATCATCAGCCAATTCAACATAAAAATCATTCTTTAAGTTCTTAATCAACAAGCCTGCATCCTTAGAGTTTTTTATTGCATTTTGACACTTAGCTCTTCTCAAAAATTCTTCTATTCTTTCAACAGCGGATTTAACTTCTATCATCACAGATTCCGAATAATCGACGGGTGACCTCCATAGATTTTTTACTACAAAAAATCTTAGATAATTAACGGGGCATCTTTTAAGAAAATCGTTTAACACTATAAAATTTCCCAAAGATTTTCCCATTTTTTGCCCGTTGACCGTTAAAACTCCCACATGCATCCAATATTTTACCAATGGGGCTTTTCCCGATACCGCTTCCATTTGTGCCACTTCTGCTTCGTGGTGGGGAAATAATAGCTCTCTCGCGCCACCATGAATATCATATTGTGATCCAAAAAACTTTTCTGTAATAGCAGTATCCTCTATGTGCCATCCCGGACGGCCCTCGCCAAAAGGAGCCGGCCACGAAGGTTCCAGAGATTCCTGTTTAAATTTCCAAAGGCAGAAATCGCCTCGATTCCTTTTATTTTTGCTGTAATCAATCCTTGAAACGGCATCTTCGGCATCTAGGACCGTCCGGCCCGAAAGTTTTCCATAATTTTTAAATTTTGAAATGTCAAAATAAATGCCGTCTTCTGCAAGCTTGTAGGCAAACCCTTTTTTCTGAAGGCGATCAGTCTGGTTGATTATCTCTTTAATATAACTTGTGGCTCTAGCATATTTTGAGACACTATTAATTCCCAAAGACTTCATATCTTTTAAATATTCTTTTTCAAAGGCAACCGCCAAATCTTTCGGAGAGACCCCTTTTTCTCTGGCGCGGGCAATAATTTTATCATCTATGTCAGTAATATTTTGTAAATAAAAAACATTAAAGCCGATGTGTCTTAGGTATTTTGTAAAGACATCAAAAGTAATAAATAATTTGGCGTGACCCAGGTGTGAATAGTCATAAACAGTTGGGCCACAGACAAACATGTTTATTTTTTTTCTCTTTATCGGTTTTAAGTCGTCTTTTTTTCCGGTTAGCGTATTATAAATCTTCATAATGTTGTAGCTGTTTATTAATAACTTTATTTTTTATAAATCCATTTTTTCTCATCTCTAAAACTCTTGCAAAAATACTTAGACATAAAAAGAATAAAGACACCCAAATTAGGTCAATAAAGAAAATAGACGGAGGGTTGGGCCAAAACACTAAAATGCCTGCGAATACAATCGACAATAAAACCATTTTTGTCTTGCCAAAAATATTTGGCTTAATGTCTTTATCTTTTGATTTGTGAAATATGGAGATCACGGCACCCAGAGCCTCTGCTAATAAAAAAAACAATAATAGCCACTTATGAGGGCCAAATAAACTATAGATTGCAATGGGAAGAATTAAAACTCTATCAGCTATCGGATCTAGCATAGTGCCAAGTTCAGTAACTTCATCTAAACCTCTAGCCACAGAACCATCAAAAAGATCCGTTACGGCGCCCACGCAAAATAATAAAATTATCAAAGGCTTATTTTCTATCTTAAAAAAGAATAACAAAACAATTAATATAGTTCCAAGAGTAATTCTTATATACGATAGTTGGTTTGGCGAGATTTTGCGTGGCCAATAAGGTTTTATAAAAAGAAAAAGGAGCTCATCTCTATAATGGTCGATTTTCTCAAGAAAATACTTTAAGTCTCCTAAAAAATTTATCATTTCAGTATTATAACAAATCATAGCAAATTTTATGAGGGCACGCAACGCGCGCCGACTTGTTAGTGGTGTTGTATTTGTGATAAACTAAAAAGCGAATGACAGATTTATTACAGGTTTTTTTTCTATCGATGATGCCCATTGGAGAATTGAGACTCGCAATTCCTATGGGGTTGGCTGTTTACCACCTAAATGTGGCCTCTGTTTTTTTTACGGCAGTTGTTGGAAACGCAGTACCGGTAGTTTTACTCCTACTTTTTTTAGAAAAATTTGCAGAATACATTTCTTCAAAATCTGGATTCTTTAAAAATATTTTCAGCTGGTGGCAAGACAACGCGCGAAAAAAACACTATGAAAATGTTCAAAAGTATGGGATACTTGGGTTGATATTATTTGTTGCGATTCCATTTCCGCTTACGGGAGCCTGGACAGGAGCATTGTTGGCAACGCTGATGAACTTACCAATAAAAAAATCCTTGTCAGCCTTATTCATGGGCATAGTTTTAGCGGGTTTTATAGTCAGCGTTTTAGTCGTTTTAGGAACAAATATTGATAAATACTTCGGTTGGCAAATAATCACGGGTTAAAAAAGCAAAAAAATAAATGTATGAGCGCAAAAATGGAACAAGAAAGTCAACCGCCAGAGTTTGGTCAGCAATCT
>CAZMKW010000025.1:0-6023 GCA_964567205.1 uncultured Candidatus Saccharibacteria bacterium
TTGGGTATCTCCCCGTGTAGGAAATTATTCAAAACCGTGGGTTTTGAAAGAGCGAGTCTTGCGAGCGACGGGTTCTAGCGAAGCGGATTCCCGGTGGGTCCACCAAATTAAAGAGCCTGATTCGTTCAGGTTTTTTAATTTATGGCCAATTATATCGGTATTGCTTCGAGTTTAAAATTTTGGTATTATTAATTTTGTATGGGTATAAGAAATTATAAAAAAATAATTTATCCGATTGTTCTGGCAGTATGTTTCGTGGCAATTTTTGGTCTTGGTATTTGGATCGGAGTTGCGAAAGTAGCCTATCATGTGCCCCAGCCGGGCACTATTGATTTTTCGCTTTTTTGGGACGCTTACAATAAATTAGAACAAAATTTTATTGATCCTTCAAAAATTGCTGACCAAAAAGTGATTTATGGGGCTATAGAGGGAATGACTAAATCTTTGGGGGACCCATATACTGATTTTTTCAATCCGGATCAGGCGCAAAGATTTCAACAAGATCTTTCTGGTTCTTTCAATGGCATAGGCGTGGAAATCGGAATTAAAAAAGATTTACTGACAGTAATAGCGCCCCTTAAAGGAACTCCGGGCGAACAAGCAGGATTAAAATCCGGTGACATAATTGTAAAAGTTGATGGCAAAGATACCAGTAGTATGACAACAGACGATGCGGTAAATTTGATCCGCGGGCAAAAAGGAACGTCCGTTACATTAACCGTTTTTCGTGATAACTGGACTCAGACAAAAGATATTAAGATTATAAGAGACACGATAAAAGTGCCATCAATGGATTGGTCGATAAAAAACGGAGATATAGCATATATACAGATTTACCAGTTTGATGAGTCGCTTCCTTCAGATTTTCAGGCAGCCGCTTTTGAGATTTTGCAAAGCCCGGCAAAGAAAATAGTTTTAGATTTAAGAGATGATCCTGGGGGATATCTATCTGTAGCACAGGAAATTGCCGGCTGGTTTTTGCAAAAAGGACAAACAATAACTATTGAAGACTTTGGAAAAAATAAAACTCAGCAAATATATAAAGCAGAGGGAAATTCTGACTTTGAAAATTATCCGATAGTTGTTTTAATAAACCAGGGCTCAGCCTCTGCCTCAGAAATTTTAGCCGGTGCTCTGAGAGACAACAGGGGTATTCAATTAATAGGAACCAAATCTTTTGGAAAAGGGTCTGTGCAGGAAGTTATAGATTTAAGAGGAGGATCTTTCCTTAAAATTACTATTGCTCATTGGTTAACTCCAAAAGGAAGCTCAATTTCAGAGGTTGGTTTAAGTCCAGATACAAAAGTTGAGATTACAGACGAAGATTTTCAGAAGGAAAAAGACCCACAATTAGATAAAGCCCTTGAAATAATTAGAGCTTTGCAATATGATATGAATAGTAAGTAGCTATTCCTCCGATCAATTAGAATAAAAAATAATATTAGTATTAAAAAAATATAATCTAATCACAATTATGAAAGTAATTCTCCTGCAAGACGTTGAAGGTCTTGGAAAAAAATATGAGGTAAAAGAGGTTAAAAATGGCCACGCCAGAAATCTTTTATTGCCCGAAAAATTAGCAAGGGCCGCTACGAAAGAGGCTCTAAAATGGCTCGCCGATCAGAAAGAGGTTATAGAAAAAGAAGCAGAAGAGGATCTAAAAAAGGCGCAGGCTTTAGCTTCCGGTCTTGATGGGTTAGAAATAAGTATTGCTATGAAGGTTGGAGACGAGGGTCAGCTGTTTGAATCAATCAATAGCCAGAAAATTTTAGAAAAGCTTAAGGATCTGGGCTTTGAGGTTAAAAAATCTCAGATTAAATTAGAAAATCCAATCAAAGAGCTCGGGGAGTTTCCAGTCAGCGTGAGCCTAGACCACAATCTGGAGTCGGAAATAAAAGTAATAATAACTGCAGAAAAATCTGACGAAAAGTCAGAAGAATAATGCCTATAAAATATATCTTTATTACCGGCGGAGTTATGTCGGGGGTAGGAAAAGGAGTGGCCGCCGCCTCTATAGCTAAAATTTTACAAGCGAGCGGTTTTAGCGCCACAGCGATCAAAATTGACCCGTACGTAAATGTTGATGCCGGTACAATGAGCCCCACCGAACACGGGGAGGTTTTTGTTTTGGATGATGGTATGGAGTGTGATCAAGACATGGGAAATTATGAAAGATTTTTAAATACAAGTCTATCCAGTGCTAACTATATGACAACAGGAAGTGTTTATCTTTCTGTTATAAATAAAGAGAGAAGGATGGGGTACGGTGGTAAGCAAGTTGAGGTTGTGCCGAGAATTCCATTGGAAGTAATTGAAAGAATTAATAATGCCGCCAAGAAAGAAAAGGCTCAAATTGTTGTTATAGAAATAGGTGGTACAGTTGGAGAATACGAAAATCTACTTTTTTTGGAGGCTATAAGGTTATTAAAATTAAAACAACCCAGAGATGTTATAACCGTTCTTGTTAGTTTTATACCCGCATTGGGAGCGGGAGGAACCGAGCTTAAGACTAAGCCGACTCAACACGCGGTAAGAAATTTAAATTCTGTTGGAATACAGCCAGATATTATTTTAGGTAGGGCTGGCGTACCGTTAGATCAGAAAAGAAAAGAAAAGATCCAATTTATGTGTGGATTGGAAGAAGGGGATGTTGTTTCTGCACCAAATGTGGAAAGTATTTACGAGGTGCCACTTAATTTTGAAAAAGATAATATCAGTAAAAGGATATTAAAAAAGCTTTCTCTGAGGGCGAAAGGTAAGGACCTCAAAGAATGGCAGTCGCTAGTAAACACCATAAAAAACCCAAAAGGCGAGGTTAAGATTGGTATTGTAGGAAAATATTTTGGAAGCGGGGATTTTATTTTAACAGACTCATATATTTCAGTATTGGAATCGATAAAACACGGAGCGTATTTTTGGGGTCAAAAACCCATTATAGAGTGGTTGGACTCGGATACATATGAAAAGGATCCTGCAAAGTTAAAGGAATTAAAAAAATATGACGGAATAGTTGTTCCTGGTGGATTCGGCAATAGGGGGATAGAAGGAAAAATAAAAGCGATTGGATATTGTAGAAAAAATAAAATTCCATTTTTTGGATTGTGTCTCGGGCTTCAGCTTTCAGTGATTGAATTCGCAAGAAATGTTGCCGGCGTAAAAGACGCTACTTCCAGAGAATTTAATAGAAACGCTAAAAATCCGGTAATTGACGTTATGGAAGAGCAAAAAGAATTATTGAAAGAGAAACATTACGGTGGAACGATGAGACTGGGAGCGTATGACTGCCAGATTCAGAATGGCACAATTAGTCATAGGGCTTATAAAGATTGGACGAAAAATTCCAAGGGGGTTTATATGATTTCAGAGAGGCATCGCCACAGATACGAAGTTAATAATAATTATCGGGATATGCTCGTAAAAAAAGGGCTTGTGGTAGCTGGCATAAATCCGAAAAAAAATCTAATAGAAATAATTGAAATTAAAGATCATCCGTTCTTCGTAGCTACTCAATTTCATCCAGAATTTAAATCAAGGCCACTAAAACCCCACCCACTTTTTAAGGAATTTATTAAGGCCGCGATAAAGAATAAATAAAAAACCGCCAATCCTAGAGGGGACGTGGGCGGTTTTTTTATGAAATATCTACTTAGCTTTTACGAGTTCTACCGAGACTACCTTAGCGGTCCTTCTTAGTCCGTTAAAAAGCATTTTTGACTTAGACGTAAATTTAACCACGCCATCACCCATAGAATAGATAGTGTCATCAGAACCCATTTTTACATTTTTTCCCGGCAGATATTTTGTGCCACGCTGTCTTATGATGATCATTCCGATTCTAACTTTCTGTCCAGCAGAAATTTTAACTCCGAGTCTTTGACCGGCCGAATCTCTGCCGAGCTTAGATGTGCCTCCTTGTTTAGTTGTCGACATAGTTTTCTTTTAATATAATATATTATGGATTTTATCTTATCAAAAATCGCATCCTTTGTCAAACGCCACCTTTATGATATAATGCTATTTATAATAGTCGTGCTTTTAATTTTATTTGCTTTTGCATCAGGATATATAACTGCGAAATACCAATCTAAAGAGCCGATAAAAATAGAAAATAAAACTAAAAATATTTAATGAATATTCCCCAACACATAGTTTTATTTCCCGATGGAAACAGAAGATGGGCAAAACAGAAAGGAGTGCACACATTAGAGGGTCATAAACAAGGATATAATAATCTTTTAGATTTTTCTTCGTGGTGTAAAAATAGGGGGGTGAAAGTACTTACTGCTTTTGGTTTTTCGACTGAAAATTGGAATAGAACCGAGGAAGAAGTTAATTATTTGATGAAACTTTTAGAGAGCTGTTTAATTGATAATCTGGCAAAATACGATAAAGACGGGGTTAAGGTGAGAGTGATAGGGCAGAGAGAGCGTTTGCCGAAGTCATTACAGGAGGCAATTAAAAAAACCGAAGAAGCCACAAAAAACAATCAAAATCTTTTTTTGAATTTAGCGATAAGTTATGGCGGTAAATGGGATATTTTAAATGCAGTTAAAAATATCATCAAAGAGGGGATTGAGCCAGATAAAATTGATGAAAAGTTGCTAGAAGAGCATCTGTCTACCGCAGGTCTTCCTATGCCAGATTTTATAATCCGCGCTGGAGGAGAAATGAGAATGTCTAATTTTGTATTATGGCAAGCAGCTTACTCTGAATTATATTTTTCCCCAAAATTTTGGCCAGATTTTACGGAAAATGATTTGGACATAGCTTTGGTAGAATTCGATAAACGCGCTCGCCGTTTTGGTAAGTAAAACAACCTTTTGTCGCACAATAAGAATAGGAGATACGGTAAGATAGGGAAGCGAGAGCAATTAAAAACAGGGCAAGCCCTGTTTTTTTATTTTTATGTTTTTATTTTTTTACTAGTTCGTTTTTGTCAGTGCCCGTGCCATTTCCAACCATTTACCCTGTCGCGGTTTGTTTTTATACTTTGCGCACGATTTATGGATTTCTATTAGAGAGCAAAGTTCGTTTTTCTTCCAACTAGCTAATGGTTTTCCGTGGTTTCTGTGGATAATTTCAACTGCCTTAGACCAAAGTTCAAAATCTTTCTTTTTTTTGTCTGTCAATAAGTTTTTTTTAAAAAAGGGCACAACAATTCCGGCGACATCACCAATTTTCTGTACTGCAAATCTTGCTTGGTCTTTTGAAATAGTAACTTCTCCGCAACCCATTTCATTTTTTATTTTTTCTAAAACTTTCACATTCTCTTTTGGCGCCGTAACTATAAATTGTGTTTTCCATCTGTAGTAAGTGGGGGAGTTGGTTCTTTCGTGCCTTGTGTCTTTTCTGAACTGCAAATCAAAACACCCATCATTATTTACCAAGTCCACCATATTAAAATTTTCTTTTTTCATCTCCAATATTTTTTAAATATAATACCTAATTTTAGTTGTGCGACAGGCTTGTGTCAATAGCTATGAGTAGGCCGGCCCTTATTGTGCGACAAGAATATACTATTTTTTGTCTGGGTCGGAGTGAAACTGATGGTGGATGTCGCGGAGGCGTTTGTTGGTCACGTGCGTGTAAATTTGGGTTGTGGCAATATTGCTATGTCCCAAAAATTCTTGAATGCTGCGAAGGTCAACTCCTTGGTTTAATAAATCGGTGGCATAGCTGTGGCGTAAAGTGTGTGGGGTGGTGAAAATTGGTACGCCAGATAATAGAGCATATTTCTTTACCGTTCTTTCAATTGATCGTGGCGTGAGTCTAGAATCAGCATCGTCCTTTTTGTCGCGAAAGTTTATAAACAAGGCTTTTTGGTTGGCGTGTTTAACATCATTTCTTATTTCTAGATATTTTTTTATGAAGTTTATGGCGCGTTCCGAAAAATAAACTACACGCGGTTTGCCACCTTTGCCGATAACGCCCAACTCCATGTCTTTTTTGTTTTTCAAACTGTTAAATTGTTCTAGGTTTAGGGCGGTTAGTTCGGCAATACGAAGCCCGGTTGAGAAAAAAAC
>CAZMKW010000026.1:0-5918 GCA_964567205.1 uncultured Candidatus Saccharibacteria bacterium
CAGGGCTGAGCGCGTTAGAAAAATAAAACACAATGGCAAAGATTAAAAACATTGAAAAAGCGGCAGAAAGGATTAAGAAAGCGATCACTAATAATGAGCGCATAATTTTGTATGGAGACTCTGATTTAGACGGGATATCCTCGGTAGTTATTTTAGAGGAGGCTATTAAGGGCTTGGGCGGACACGTTGACTCGGTATTTTTTCCGGATAGGGAAAATAACGGTTATGGGATTAATCTAACTGCTTTAAACCTTTTAAAAGAGAAGGCTCCTGCGATTTTGATAACATTGGATCTGGGCATAGGAAATATAAAAGAAGTTGATGTGGCAAACGAAATGGGTCTTGAAGTTATAATTGTGGACCATCACGAACCCATAATTGGAACGCCCAACGCTTCTATAATTGTCGACCCAAAACAAACAGCAGACAGTTACCCCTTTAAGGGACTGGCTAATGTGGGAATTACTTTTAATCTCTGTATGGAATTGTTGGGAGGCCCGCAGGCAAGCACTCCAATCTCCCGCAATCTAAAAAACAGTTTTTTAGAGTTGACTGCCCTGGGCACCATTGCTGATATGGTTCCTCAAGTTGAACAAAATCAAGAAATTATTGAAGAAGGATTAAGATCTTTAAAAAATACTTTCCGTCCCGCCCTAAGGGCGTTTTTAGATGTTTTAGGAGATGGAAAAGTATTTGAAGAATCTTTGCCAAAAATTATTTCCGCCCTAAACTCGGCAGAATCTGTTAATTATAAAAACGAATCTTATATCCTTTTAACTTCTTCTGATAACAGGAAGTGCAAGGATCTTGTAGAAGATCTTTTGAGCCGTAACCAATTTAAGCAACATCAGATTAAAAATATTGTACAAGAAATAGAGAGGAGGATTTCTAAAAAATCAGATGAACATATTATTTTTGAGGGAGATCCTTCTTGGAAATTAACTTTGGCGGGACCCGTGGCTTCAATAATCTGTGGTAAGTACGAAAAGCCGGTTTTTATTTTCAAAAAAATGGATCAGGAGTCTTGCGGTTCGGTTAGAAATCCTAAGGGTACCAACTCTGTAGACGCGATGAAATCTTGTAGCAGTTTTTTGCTAACATATGGCGGTCATGCTCAAGCCTCCGGGTTCCGTATAGAAAACGAGCATTTGGGAAAATTTAAAGATTGTTTAAATGATTTTTTTAAAAAAAATTCGGAAGAAAAAAATATAAATTAAGTCAGGTATTATAAATGAATCGCACTAGGGGCGATTTTTTATTTACACTGAGCGGAGCGAAGTGGTAGAATTAACACAATATATCATGGCAAAGAAGAAGAATAAGAAAAAACCCACCGCAACAGTAAAACATAATAAGAAAAAGAGTTTTGTTTTTTTGTATCTGATGGCAGGATTAGTTGTTTTTCTGTTAGTTCTTGGATTTTACTTTTTTTCTTATAAAGCACCTGTCAGCGTTTATGTTTTTCCTGAAAATCCAAAACAAGGAGATACTGTTTTTATAAGAGTGAAAAGTAATGCCAGTAAGGTGGTGGGAAATTTTGGGCAAGAGAGCCTGGTTTTTTATGAAAAGGACTATCCGAAAGGATGGGTGTCTTTTTTAGGAATTGACGCCGACCAACAACCCGGAGAATATACAATTTCTGTGGATACTTCTAACGCGGAACATTTAGTAAAAGGAATTAAAATTGAGGAGGCCGACTTTTCTTCGGCACCGCTCGTTGTAGCCCCAAGTTTAAAACAAACCGGTATTACGGTAGAAAAAGCTGTCACAAACATAACAAAAAACGATAATCCTGCTTTAAAAAAGGTTTTAACCAATTTTACAACAACCCCTTATTTTACATCTTCTTTTTCTTTACCCTTAAACACAGTAGAAAAAACCGGTCTTTCATTTGGCGAGTTTGTAGGGTTTGGGAATGATAAACTTCAACACTTAGGAACTGACTTAAGGGCTCAGGAAAAAACAAATGTTTATGCTGTGAATGACGGTAAAATTGTTGCAATTCTTAACTTGTCTAATTATGGAAAAACTATTATCATAGATCATGGCCTTGATATATTTTCGTTATATCTGCATCTGGAAGAATTTAAAGTTTCCGATGGGCAGATGATAAAAAAGGGCAGCTTATAGGATTATCAGGGGATACGGGTTATGTCACGGCTCCTCATCTTCATTTTTCGATGAGAGTTGGAAGCTCAAGGGTTGATCCTATTGCTTTTATACAGGCTTCGCAAAAGATGAATGATAATTTTTTCTTAGCCGATATAACTAATGCATTTTTAAATATTTTTAATAAAAAATAAATTTTTATATGA
The DNA here is from genome assembly GCA_964567205.1 of uncultured Candidatus Saccharibacteria bacterium. Taxonomy (GTDB): domain Bacteria; phylum Patescibacteriota; class Minisyncoccia; order Minisyncoccales; family Staskawiczbacteraceae; genus XYD1-FULL-39-28. The sequence continues at coordinate 2,316 of CAZMKW010000026.1, forward strand.
AAAAGATAATAATCTACACAGATGGTGGGTCGAGGGGAAATCCTGGGAAGGCCGGAATAGGTATTGTTTTTTGTAATGAAAAAGAGCAAATTATCAAAAAGTTTGGGGAATATCTGGGAGATAATCTAACAAATAACGATGCTGAATATCAGGCTATAATTTTTGCTCTGAAAAAATTTAAAGCAGTTTTTGGAAAAGCTTTAGCTAAAGACACAGACTTGGAGCTGAGGGCTGACTCGGAACTTGTTGTAAAACAGTTAAATGGAGATTATAGATTATCAGATCCTAAAATACAGCAGTTTTTTATAGAAATTTGGAACTTAAAGTTTGATTTTAAGTCTGTGAAATTTAAACATATCCCGCGCGAAAAAAACAAAGAAGCAGACAGGTTGGTGAACGAAGCATTAGACCAGGAATCTATCGCAAAACCATTGTTCTGATTTTTTATTGTATGGTAATATTAATTAATATCGTTAAATAAATATTAAAAGGTCGAATAAACTTAATTTTATTTTGGTATATAAAAAATGAAAAAAATATTAGTTGCGGAAGACGATAAGGTTTTGCTAAATCTTGTGCGGGACCAGCTTTCCGCCCACGGGTACGAAGTCTTAGGAGTTTCTAACGGCAAAGAAGGGTTAGATTTAGCATTAAAAGTTCATCCAGATCTAATTTTGGCAGATGTAATGATGCCGGTTATGGGTGGCATGGAAATGGTAACGGAATTGAGAAAAGACGAGTGGGGGAAAAACGCCCAAATAATAATTTTAACTAATTTGAACAGTGATGAGTCGGTAGCTGACTTTTTGGAAAAAGGAGCTTATGACTATTTACTTAAATCAGACTGGTCCATAGAGGACATAGTTAAAAGGGTCAAAGACAAATTAGATAGTAAAGCTTAATAAAGGTCTAAATATAAAAATAATTTAATAAAAGAATGGAAGAAAAAACTCAATATATATCTTTGATATCTGAAATCATTGCCAAACAGGCGGTTATTTTAGGTCCGGATATAGCGATATTAAAGGCCCGTAATGTATTGGGGCTCGTAATTGATGAACAAGGAAAGGTGGTTGAGGTAAAAGGCAATCCATCCAGTGTTGTTGAACAATTAATAGACGAATATGTTCAGCTGTCCGGACAGATTGTAAAGAGCGCGCTAAGTTCTATCTTCACAAAATACCCAGATATTAAAAAAGTCGAATAGCCGACTGGGGATTTTTAATAAAGTTAACCTAATCTTTTAAAAGATTATAATATGAATTATTTAGCTATGATAAGAAACATAATTTTAGGAGCTGGTTGGCCGGTACTTATTGCCGGAAGTATATATCTTTTTGTTAAGGGCAGGGGTGTTTATAAGTTAGTTAAGGGGTCATTAATTGGTAAACTGACAAAAATTCTTGTTCTGACGATTTTAGTAGAAATGTATAGTTTGGGCATAGTAACTACGGCCCTTATGTTTTGTGATGAGAGGAGTATTTATTTGGGATTATTAGTCTTTTTGGTTTGGTTTGTTGTGTTTATTATGACCTTAAAAGTTTTGGGAGACGCCAGAAACGAAGTTAATAAAATGACCGGCGGGAAATAAAATTAAGCCATTTCAATAATAGGTGGCTATAGCAAACTTAATAACAATCTTATTTTTTATTGTAGCCGTATTGATCGGTGTTTTTTCGTATATTAGTAGTAGGAGATTTAGGAAGGATTTAGAAAAAAGAGAAGAGGACACAAAACGGAAAATGTTCGAGATTTCAATTTTAAAAGAGTTGGGGGATAGGATGGGTTATTCTTTAAATGTTCAGAACATTATAGATATCATCACAGGATCTTTGCACCAATTTCTTGAATATAGCGTTGTTTCATATATGTTTTTGGATCCGGAAAAGATTATCTTTAAGGTCCATCTAGAGAAACAGGTTTCGCGCAAATTTATAGACAATATTAAGGACAGGATGATAGGATCTTTGTCCGCTCTTTTAAATGACGATTTTCAGAAAACTAAAATAGAAGAAATATTATCAGGTGTTATTTTAAGCGAGGAAGCCGACAAGCCCCTAGAATCGTTTTTTAACATTCCTTTGGTTATAGCCGGCAACGTTGTGGGAGTCCTCACGATCGCAGATACAAAATCCGGTCTTTATAAAGAAGCTGAGATGACTATTTTGTATAAAATCACCCAGCAGGCTTCCCAAGCAGTAACTAGGTTGCAAGAGGTCGTAAAAACAGAGGAAGCCAAACTAAATGCAATGGTATCCAGTATGACGGAAGGGGTTGTTATGACCGATCCCGAACACAGAATACTTGTAGTAAATCCGGCTGCGAAGAAGGCGATCGGGTCTGAATCTAAAAAAGAAGTTTCGATATTTGATTTTATAGATAAATTAAGCGGCAAGTTCGATTTTAGGGGAAAAATTGAGGAAAGCGTAAAATTAGACAAAGTTTTTATTTCAGAAGAAATTTTATTAGAAGACAGATTTTATCAGGTTGTTGTCTCTCCTGTAAAAAATAAAGGTAGCGGACAAAATGATATTTTGGGTTGTGTTACAATTTTTCGCGATATAACCGAGGAAAAGGAGGCTGAGAAAATGAAGGCGGATTTTACTTCAATGATTGTTCACGAGCTCCGTACTCCGTTAGATGGAGTTAAAAAAGTGATTGACTCAATAAGAAAATCAAAAATTAAAAAAGAGAAACAGCCGGAGTATTTTCAAATGATATATCATAGCTCTTCTGATATGCTTGAATTAATCAATAATCTTTTAGATGTTGCCAAAATAGAGGCCGGCAAATTTCAGATATTTAAACAACCTTCATCTATAAGAGAAATAATAAGCAGTAGAATGCTTTCGTTTCAAACTTCGGCCAAGGATGCGAAAATAAAAATTATCAGTCAGGTTGCGGACGACGTTCCTGATAATATTGATTTTGACCAACACACAATCTCTCAGGTCTTAACTAATCTTGTTTCTAATGCCATTAAGTTCAGTAAAGAAAATGGTAAAATTATTATCCGCACCATGATCCACAAAAAGGGCCAAGATATAAAAATAGAAGGGGAGAATCTGAAAGCGCAATGGTTTTTGAAAAACAGTAAGGTGGACCTTAAGGATGTTCAGGATTCTTTGGTTGTGGCGGTTACCGATGGTGGGGTGGGAATTTCTCCTGTAGACATAAACCAGCTTTTTGTTAAATTTTCTCAACTAAAAAATATGTTTACCAAAAAAGGGGGGACCGGCCTAGGGCTGGCTATTATAAAAAGCATAGTTGAATCTCATGGCGGAATAGTTGGAGTAGAGTCTACAGAGGGACAAGGAAGCACTTTTTATTTTACCATTCCGATGAGCCTCGGGAACAATAAAGTGTAAGTGTTACTAGTTCAAATGAGGGCGAGAAGGACCGTTTTTAGAGATTAATTTTTTTTGTTCATAGAAATATTGACAAAGATTTAAAAGTTGGTATCATAAAGGTGTCTCAGCAAGATGGGTGATCGCTGGTTACGCAAGTAGCTGGAGGAAAGTCCGAACACCAACGTCCCGAAAGGGGGTTAAAATAATAGCGGCTAACGGCCGTCCACAGTAATGTGCGAGGTGCGAACAGAAA
>CAZMKW010000027.1:0-5493 GCA_964567205.1 uncultured Candidatus Saccharibacteria bacterium
TCAACCATATCGCATTTATTCATAAACACAACCAATGATGGCAAACCAACTTGTCTGGCCAAAAGGATGTGCTCTTTTGTTTGAGGCATAGGTCCGTCTGGAGCAGAAACCAATAAAATTCCACCGTCCATTTGAGCGGCTCCCGTAATCATGTTTTTAATGTAGTCAGCGTGTCCTGGGCAGTCAATTAAAGCATAGTGTCTTTTTGCTGTTTCAAATTCCAAGTGTGTGATAGAAATCGTCACCCCTCTTGCTTTCTCTTCAGGAGAAGCATCAATCTGGTCTACGTTTTTTTCTGAATGCTTAAAACCGCGCAATCCAGTAACCTTCATAATTGCGGCCGACAATGTAGTTTTTCCATGATCTACGTGACCAATAGTACCAACGTTTACGTGAGGTTTAGACCTCTCAAATTTCTCTGTTGCCATTTGAACTTTTTTTCCAACACCAATTACCTGGTGATAGATATTAATTTTTATTTATACTCTTTTTAGTTTATTATATTTTTTTACAATAGTCAATAGTTTCTGTCTTACAATTGACAATCTTACCAATTTGATTATACTTTGTTTATCGTGTCTTTGACAAGTCAACTTTTAAGGAGATGACAATGGATCCGGTAAGCGTGTTCGCACTCGTTCTCTCAGGACTTTGTCTTTTCTTCGGCTACGTCTTGGGCAAAGAGAAAGAATGGTCAACTCTTCAATAACAAGAACAAGGAGAAACACCGTGAAAAAGTTTGAATATATGTGCCAACGACTTCGTAGCGATCAACCAAATCTTGAACAAGCATTAGATATGCTCGGCAAAGATGGCTGGGAATTATGCACTTCAATTTCCGTGGCAACCGATCTTACGATAAGAGAGCCGGTGGCTATACTTATTTTCAAGCGGGAAATTCCCGAGGCCAACAAGCCACCAGATACGGGCATGTTCGACCCGCAATAGAGAGCCGAATTCGCGAACTGAACATATGCGCCAAATTCTGAATCTTCAGAACGCGGCGCTTTTTATTTACAATTTTTTAATCTACCGCATTCCCAACTTGATTGGGAATCCAGATTTATTGCACACACTCTAGATCCCCGCCTTCGCGGGGATGACAATTTCTATTGTCACTTTCTTTTTCCTTCAACAATCTCTTGAGCAATATTTCCAGGAACGGGTTCATATTTACTAAATTCCATTGTAAAACTTGCCCTACCTTCTGTTAATGACCTAATTGATGTTGCATATCCAAATGTCTCTGACAATGGAACCATTGCATCAATAACTTTCATTCCAACTCTTTCTGATGTTTCTTCAATTTTTCCTCTTCTTGAACTTAAATCAGAAATAACCTGTCCAAAAAAGTCTTCCGGAGTAACAACTTCCATTTTCATAACCGGCTCTAAAATAACCGGCTTTGCTTTTTTAGCGGCATGCTGAAAAGCCATAGAACCTGCAATTTTAAAAGCAAACTCGGAAGAGTCAACTTCGTGGAAAGATCCGTCATATAAAGTAACCTCAACGTCAACCATCGGGTATCCTGCAACAACTCCTTTATCCATAGCCTCTTTAATACCTTTTTCTGTTGGAGCAATAAACTCTTTAGGAATTGAACCTCCCTTAATCTCATCTATAAATTCAAATCCTGCTCCTCTCTCTTTCGGTTTTATTCTTAATAATACATGCCCATATTGTCCTTTACCTCCTGACTGCCTTACGTATTTCTCTTCTCCCTCAGCGTCCATAGTAATAGTTTCCTTATAAGCTACCTGAGGCCTACCGTAATTTGCTTCAACATGAAACTCTCTTCTTAATCTGTCTGCAATAATATCCAAATGCAACTCTCCCATGCCGGAAATAATTGTTTCGCCGGTTTCCTGATCTTCCTTAATTCTAAATGTAGGATCTTCTTCGGTAAGCTTCCTAATAGACATAATAAGTTTTTCCTGATCAGCCTTTGTTTTTGGCTCAACTCTAATTCCGATAACAGGCTCTGGAAATACAATTTTTTCTAAAATAATAGGAGCCTCCTTGGCACATAAAGTGTGCCCAGTGCTTGTTCCTTTCAATCCAACTGTTGCTCCAATTTCTCCCGAATATAAAACATCCAACTCTTGCCTTTCGTCGGCGTGCATTCTTAAAATTCTGGCAATTCTTTCCTGCTCTCCTGTGTTTGCATTTAAAACATAAGAGCCTTTTTCCAATTTTCCCGAATAAATCCTAAAAAACGTTAAAGTTCCCACAAATGGGTCCGTAGCAATTTTGAAAACTAAAGCCGAAAATGGTTCGTCATCTGACGGCTTTCTTTCAACTACAGCTCCCGTTTTAGGATCTGTTCCTTTCTCTGGAGGCAATTCCAACGGAGATGGGAAATATTCTACAACTGCGTCTAAAATCGGCTGGACTCCTTTGTTTTTTAAAGCAGAACCGCAAAAAACAGGAACTAATTTATAATTTAAAACAGATGTCCTTAAAACTTTTTTAATTTCTTCAACCGTTATTTCTTTTCCCTCTAAAAATTTTTCCGTAAGTGCGTTGTCTTCTCCAGCAACTTTTTCAATCATTTTTTTGTGCCATTCTTCGGCATCCGCTTTCCATTCTTCCGGAATGTCTTTCTCAATAATTTCAATTCCTTTTTCGCCCTCAAAATAAAGAGCTTTCATTTTTATTAAATCAATTACTCCAGCAAGTTTTTCTTCCACTCCCATCGGAAAACTTACAGCAACCGCATTTGGTGTTAATTTATTTATAATTGACTGAAAGCTTTTCTCAAAAGAAGCTCCCATTCTGTCTAATTTATTTATAAAACAAATTCTTGGAACCTCGTATTTATCCGCCTGTCTCCAAACTGTTTCTGACTGCGGTTCAACTCCGGCAACTCCGTCAAAAACAACAACGGCTCCGTCTAAAACCCTCAAAGATCTCTGAACTTCAGCTGTAAAATCAATGTGACCCGGAGTATCAATTAGGTTTATTTGATGCTCTCTCCAATACATTGTTGTGGCCGCCGAGGTAATTGTAATTCCCCTTTCTCTCTCTTGAACCATCCAATCCATAACAGTGTCTCCTTCGTGCACTTCTCCAATTTTGTGCGAAACTCCGGTATAAAACAAAAGACGCTCAGAGAAAGTAGTCTTTCCGGCATCTATATGAGCAATAACTCCAATATTTCTTAATGTATTTAACGGATGTTGTCTAGGCATAAATTACTTGACAAATATTTATAATGGGTGTATAATTAATATAGTAAGGTGAACTTCACCTTTTACAGTTCTTTGAACCTTTTTCCCTGCCTACAGGCAGGCAGGTCTCGAAAGGAGAAAACATGAAGGTCACAGTAAGACTCCTTAAAGAAGAACTCTTCGAAATAATCAAGCAACATCTCGAGGAGGAGCAGGGACTCGAAACCCTCCAGGAAGCGCCGGATGAATTGCCAGCGTCAATCGACATCGTGGTCAAGGTCCCACCCAAGTAGTAAGCATTTTTCTCTTCGGCGTCGTGCGTCAGATTCTTAATTGAATTTGGCGCTTTTTTTGTAGTGGCGGAATATAATTGCCTTGCCGCCACGAAAACCTCGCCGTAGCCTTGGCGAAGGCGGGTTATCAGTATTCTATCGAGCGAAGTGAGCAAAGGCCTTGTTTGCCTCTGCCATTCTGTGAGTATCTGCTTTTTTCTTCATTGCATTTCCTTCGTTGTTTGAGCAACCGATTAGCTCCTCTGCCAATTTTTCAGCCATTGGTTTTCCTTTTTTCCCTCTTGCTGCGTCCAAAATCCATTTTGTAGCTAAAGCCAATTTTCTCTCCCCTCTTACCTCCATAGGAACTTGATAAGTTGCGCCTCCAACTCTTTTTGGCTTAACTTCTAAAAGAGGAGAAGCATTTTCAATAGCCAACTTAAAAATTTCCAAAGGCTCTTTTTTTGTTTTTTCTTTTATTATTTCTAGCGCGCTATAAAAAATTCTCTGGGCAACTGTTTTCTTGCCGTCCTTCATTATCTTGTTGATAAATTGAGACACGGCAACATCACCGTAAATTCCGTCTGGCGCTACTTTATGTTTTTTATAAGCTCTTCTCATGTGAGAATATTGAATTTAGTATTTAGTAGTTTGAATTGAATTTTGAATCTAGAATTCCATATTCTTTATTCTATTCTGGCTTCCAAATACAAAATTCTGAATTCAATTTATTTGGCTTTTTTTGTTCCGTATTTACTTCTTTCTTGTTTTCTGTTTTCAACACCGGCTGTATCTAAAATTCCTCTGACAATATGGTATCGTACGCCTGGTAAATCCTTAACCCTTCCTCCTCTTATTAAAACAATTGAGTGCTCTTGCAAATTGTGACCTTCTCCGGGGATATAAGCTGTTACCTCCATTCCGTTTGATAATTTTACTCTGGCAACTTTTCTTAAGGCCGAGTTTGGTTTTTTAGGCGTCTGTGTAAAAACTTTTACACACACTCCCCTTTTAAATGGAGATGAATAATGGGACGGCCTATTTTTTAATACGTTAAAACCAAATTGCAGTGCAACTGTTTTTTTAATTTTCTTTGCAGATTTTCTATTTTTTTTGATTAACTGATGTATTGTCGGCATTTGTTTTTTATTTGATAAAAAAATGTAAGCACGGTGTGCTTAATGTAAATACAGTTTAGCAAATTATTATTTTTATGTCAACTATTTCTAGGGAAAAACAAAAATTCCGCCCACAAAGAGATAAAATATCATATTAACTAAAAGATAAAACCCATTAAGAACTCCTGAAAAAAGAAGCAATATCAAAATAAAAATCCCGTATTGTTGTAAGGCCATTCTTATCTTCTCGGCAGATGCCGGTAAAAATCTAAAAAGAATCCACGAACCGTCCAGCGGTGGAATCGGAATTAAATTAAACAATCCCAGCAGAATATTTATATAAACTACAATGCTCATTAACTGGATTAGGGGAAAAGTTTGGGGAAAACTTAAAAACCTTATAAACAACCCAAATATAAAAGCAATTCCGAAGTTTGATAATGGACCGGAAATTGCAACTTTTAATGTCCCCCACTTTTGGTCTTTAAAATTATAAGGATTTATCGGCACGGGTTTCGCCCAACCAAGAATTATACCCGAACCTCCGGAAGCAAAAGAAGAAAGCAAAAGCAAGAGCGGTAAAATAACCGAGCCAAAAGGATCTAAGTGTTTTAATGGGTTTAACGTTAATCTCCCCGCGTATTCCGCTGTTGGGTCTCCCAAAGAACGGGCAACATATCCATGGGCCAATTCGTGGATTATTACCGAAAATAACAAAACAATCAGAGAAAAAATTGTAACGGCTGTTGCTGTAAACATATTTATATTAATAACGCTTCACCTTCTATATATATTACATCATATTATCGGTTCTTGCAAAAAGGGAAAGAAGGTGATATTATAATTTTATACATTTTACAATTATTATGGCAGAAAAAACTTGTACAGCCTTCTATGTATTTTTCTAAGGAAGGGTGCAAGACAGCCTTCTAT
>CAZMKW010000028.1:0-5296 GCA_964567205.1 uncultured Candidatus Saccharibacteria bacterium
AATTGGGTTCATATTTTTAAAATATTAATAATATTAGCTTATATTTTTACATTGAACCCTTCTGGTAAAAAAGTCAACTCGGTTGGCGGCATAAAACTCAACTTAGTCATAACCCCCAGAAAAAATATAATACATCGATTGGCTCAACCGCAGTTGAGCCAATCAAAAACCCGCCTTTTTCAGGAGGGTTTTCTGATTTCGCATCGGTCCTTAAAATTTAAAATTCGCTTACTGTATCGTTTTTCGAGCAAGTCCTCCATTTATCCCCTCGCAAACTAAGGTAAAATTTCTTGCCTCCCGATCAGAAATTGTCCTACTTCCGCTAATATTAACAACCTCAGATTTCTTTCCTGCGACTCCAATCCTCGCAGTATAATTATAGCCCAATGTACAAGTTGAAGCATTTTGAGTATTCCACCTTAAAACGCTGTTACTAAATGTAAGGCTAGTTATCGCAACTACCGCAGGGTTCAACACCGGAGTAATATATGTGCAGGTGCGCGTTAAAGAAGGGTTGCCACCCATGCAACTTACGGGCGAAGAGGTCGCTATAGTTCTTGTTTGTATTCCTAAATACGGACAGGTCGCTGGAGTCCAATCAGAATAAGTCCATGATGTACAAGTAGGAACCGTAGATATTGTGTCTGCAGATGTTGGCACGATGACACTAAAGGAATTACTAAATTCGTTTGCGATAAGCGATCCGGGTGGGTTAAAGCTAACGCTCATAACCCTTATCCTATAAATACTTCCTAATGGTTCGTTTTGTGGAATAGTCCACGAATAACTGCCCGAAGCAGGCAAACTGCCCGCGATTAATGTGGGTGTTCCGGAGGCCGAACTGGAAAGAGAAATCGAAACAAGCCCCGTGACCGTGCTTATCCACGAAATTGTGTGCGTGGTCCCTCTAGCCCATTGCTCTCCACCGCTCGGAGAAATAATTGTAAGCGATGGCTCAACGATATCAAAATAATCATCGCTCGTATCAGAATACGATTTGGTCCCCAAAACATAAGCGCCCTCATCATAATATGGAGATGGCTTGGCAATAGTGCTTACGGTTATTTTATATCTTCCTGGGGATAGACTTTTGGGTATAGACCAAGAATATCCTGCTGGATCCACTATAACATCAGACGCTATTGTGATTTTTACTCCGGAAGAATTTGTTAAAACAATGTTTATATGTTTTGGGGTTGGAGAATTAGGAAAATGCAAAATGCGGTCCATCAGGTTTGAACCTGTCCATGTAATATATTGAGCTGTACCCAAGCCCCACGTTTCCCCTCCATTAGGAGAACTCACTGTAATCGACGGCTGGGTGGACATAATCGACGGCTGGGTTGGTGACGTACATGCTTGTTTTGATAAATCAGTACAATCGGCGATTGCACTCGCAGAAGATACTCCGCAATTATTAGAATCTATAGCGGTTTTTTGCTGCCAACCATCTACGCAGGGTCCCCAGTTGCACGTCCAATTTGGAGTACAAGTTGTTTGATAATTTATTACTCCACTAAAACATTCCTGCTGTGTCTGGTATGTGTGTAATCCTTGATACATATAAGCCCCACAAAATTGTTTTTTAGCAGAACAGTTTGCATCATCACTATCAAACCAATATAAATCCGAACAACTTAGGGTTGTCGAACATCCATACAGTAAGTTTAATTTTGCTCTCGTTAAAGGACCAACATATCCGCTTAAGGGGGTAATTGAATATTTTTGCTGAAACTGGACAACTGCAGACATGGTTGATTCGCCGTACGTACTGCTCGTGTCGGCAGAATATGAAATTCCTTCCCCATCTAAAGCTGTGTGCAAATAACCAACTTCTGCTGAACCGGAGTTGGCATATCCTAAGTTAGTATTAAAAGTGTGACACCAGGCCGTTGGCGTTGTACCTCCTTGCTGAGCTTGAGTTTGGGCTATCTGTTGAGTTAGTTGCGTGATTAAATTTGTAAGGCAGGTTATTTGATCCCCAACGCTACTGTAAGACATGCAATATGTCGCCGTTTCAGCTTTAACAAACCCCGCAGAACAGAAAAGCGCCGTTGCTAAAATAGCTGTCATTACGAGATGCTTGATTCTCATAAATTTAATTTTTTCTTATTTAATATTATCTAATAATAAATCCGCGCGGGACCGATGTCAAGCAACAAAAAACGGCCAAACGGCCGTTTTTTTGATTAAATTTTTAAACTTGAATTTTGCTAAATAAATAACTTCCGATAGAGATAAAAACCACAACGACAACCAATAAAATACAAAAATCATTAAAAAGGCCAAACTGGGCAACGCCACCAAGAGTTCCGCGAAGGCCGTCAACACCATAAGCCAATGGATTAAACCTGACAATCGTTTCCAAAACTTTCGGTAAACCTTTAAGCGGAAAAAGCGCGCCAGAAAGAAAGAATATCGGCATCACAAGAAAATTCATAATCAGCTGAAATCCGTGCATATCTTCCAAAATAGAAGCGATGCCCGTTCCCAAAGCTGTAAAAAGTAGGGCAATTAAAAACATAAAGACGAATGCCAATGCTAAAAGCCCGGCGGACTGCAAATGAAATCCGATTAAAAAAGAAATCAGAAAAACAATTACGCCCTGCAATAAAGCCACGGTCGCTCCGCCCAAAGTCCTGCCAAGCATAATTTGCCACCTGGGAACTGGGGCCACCAAAGTCTCTTTTAAAAATCCGAATTGCCTGTCCCAAATAACACTGATTCCTGAAAAAATCGCCAGGAACAAAATACTCATTGAAATAATTCCGGGAACCAAAAACTGTATATAGTCGCCCTGTCCTGCTGCTTTAAAAATCGGGCCCAAACCAAAACCCAACGCCACCAAAAACAAAAGGGGCTGGCCCAAAGACCCGACTATTCTTGACTTTGACCTAAAATATTTTTTAATCTCTCTTACCCACAACGTATAAATAGCTATCATATTTTTTATCTTCGCCAGGCGCGAGCCCTCCCGCTCATCGCCTGGTTTTTAACCACTTCTTCTCGTATTTCTTCACCGGTTAAAGCTAAAAACGCGTCCTCCAATGAATTTTTTTGCGTTTGTTTTTTTAAATCTTCCGAAGTTCCTTGGGCTATAATTTTTCCATGGTCAATTATCGCAATCCTGTCGGAAACTTTGTCGGCTTCTTCCATATAATGAGTCGTTAAAAAAACAGTAGTACCCTCTTCTTTGTTCATTTTTTTAAGATATTCCCAAATATGATTTCTGGTCTGTGGGTCAAGCCCAATTGTAGGCTCGTCTAGAAATAAAACTTTTGGATGATGCAAAAATCCTCGGGCAATTTCCAGGCGTCTTTTCATCCCTCCAGAAAAATGTTTTACAAAGTCGTCTTTCCTATCCCAAAGCTCAACAAAAGACATTAGCTGTTTAATTCTTTCCCTGCGGTCTTTTATTTTTACCCCGTAAAGCATTCCGTGCAAATTTAAATTTTCATAGGCAGTAAGGTCATCGTCCAAACTCGGGTCTTGAAAAACAATACCGAAAGAGGCACGGGCTTGTTCCTGCTGTTTTGTAGGATCAAATCCATTTATGGAAATTGTTCCAGAAGTCGGGTGGGTTAGGGTTGTAAGCATTTTTATTGTAGTGGTTTTTCCCGCGCCATTGGGACCTAAAAATGCAAAAATTTCTCCTTTTTTTACATCAAAAGTTATATCATCAACCGCCGTAAAGTCTTTGAATTTCTTAGTTAAGTTTTTTATTTCTATTATATTCTCTTGCATTTATTTAATACGTATAAAAGTTTAATTCGGTTTTAAAATAGCGCCTTGCGTGTAAATATTAGATGGATTCCACAACATAAAGCCGTTATAATCTTCTCCCAGCGCATCCTGTGTTGCTTTTATTTCAGCTACTACCATATCGACGGTATAATAAGCCTTCATATTGAAATCTTGAAGCCATGGCCTAAACGCGGCCAATTTTTTGGCAGGAATATTTATTTTTTCTTCAGGGGTACTGCCCGCGCTGCTTATAGCCACAAGAAAATCCGCATATTTTTTTTCTCTTGATAACGCGGTTTTCATTGAATAATTTATAACTTCATAGGGATGATCCGCCGGATTATCAAAACCCATAAATCCATTAATATAGTGTGAAGGATAAACCATTGGCGAGATATAATCAAAATTTTCAAAAGCATTTTCTATAATTTGGCCGATCCCCATATCATCTGTGTTTGTTGTTGTTTGACCGAACAAATCTGCTGATATTTTTTCGTCTGGTAAGTTAGTTCTTAAATAATCAGAAAATTCTTTAATAACCTCTGCTTCTGATTTTTGTTCGTCCCACACAGGAAAACCCATATTTTTTATATTACCGTCAGAAGGAAAGCGCATATAATCAAAATTAATTTCATCAAATCCATGATGCAAGGCATCTTTTGCCAAAGAAATATTGTAGTCCCAACCATCTTTTGACGCAGGATCCAACCAAGACAAACCGTTATTGTCCCGCCACAAAACGGGCTGGGACAAATCAATGGTCTCGGTTTTATTGTAGATGGCAATGTCCGGCCGGACTTTTGAATAAACGGGGTCTTCAAAAACGGCTATTCTTCCTATCACATAAATATTTTGATCGTGAAAAAATCTTACAAGTCCGTCAATATCTTTTATGGCGCTGTAATACAAATCGTATTTTTGAACGTCAGGCGCGCCGGAGTTATAGGTCGCATATCCGTCACTTCCTTTTATATTAACAACAACGGCATTGATTTCTGTGTTTTTAAAAAGCGAGGTTAAATAATCAAGATATTTTTTACTTCCCGCCGAATATCCTGTGACATAGATCCCTTTTATAATTTCTGGCGGGTTATTTAATTTTTGTGGCGGGGGGGGCGGAGATGGAATCTGTGGCTCACCTATTATAGTTGAAGCTTGGCTAGTATTGGTGGAAGTAACCACTGGCGGAGTCTGCCCGGCAAAAATAGTTTGGTATTGCAGAACAAAAAAAACACCAGCTGCCAAAACCACAACCGCTCCCAACACAATAAAAATATCCCTGTACCTAAAAAACTCCATAGATTTTCCGAATTATTAAGTATATCAATTTTCCTGCGAAACAAAAGCCCCGCCATGCGGGGCTTTTTATGATAATCTATTCCGTTGTCTTACCGTCAAAGTCTTCGTCGTTTGCCGGGTCTTCGGCTTCAGCTTTTGTTTTTCTCACAACGCCATCTTGGTGGTGGGCCGGAGAATAAATCGTATACATATTTAATCTTTCTGTCGCAGAGGTATTTATTATATTGTGTTGCGCGCCAGAAGGCACAATTAC
>CAZMKW010000029.1:0-5268 GCA_964567205.1 uncultured Candidatus Saccharibacteria bacterium
TGGCGTGGAATAAAGCCGAAAAAGTGGTTGTTGTTTGTTTTTATTTTGTCTATCATTTTAGTAAATATTGTCACAATAATAATCCCGCTTTTTTATAAACAGTTTTTTGACATTGTCTCGGCTGGAGCAGACCCAGCAATTATTGGGCAACAGCTTCTTAAAATAGTTTTTTATGTTTTGGGGTTGAACCTTGTTGCTTGGGTTCTTTACAGAATAGCTACGCTGGCAAATAATGTTTATGAGCCGGCGGTAATGGCAAATTTAAAACAGCAGTCTTACGACCATTTAATGGGCCACTCTTATTCCTTTTTTGTTAATAATTTTGCAGGGTCGTTGGTACAAAAAGTTAACAGGTTTGCCAGGGCTTTTGAGAGAATGACAGACGACTTAATCTGGAATCTATTGCCACTAGTGGTAAGAGTTACAGCAATATTAATAGTTGTTTTTCTTATAAATAAGTGGATTGCGACAGTGATTTTAATTTGGACAGTTATTTTTTTGCTGTATAATATCATTTTTTCAAGATGGAAATTAAAATATGATATTAAGGTAGCCGAAATGGACTCTATCACAACAGGATATTTGTCAGACACAATAACAAATCAAAATAATGTACAACTTTTTAATGGGTTTAATTTTGAGTCGCAGGGCTATAAAAAAGTTACAAACGAGCATGCAAAAATAACTAAATTTTCCTGGAATTTGGACGCGATTATAGAGGGAGGACAAGCATTTTTAAGCTATGCGATAGAATTCTTTTTATTTTTTTACGCAATAAAATATTGGCAACAGGGCGCAATAACAATTGGAGTTTTTGTTTTATTGCAGGCGTATGTGATAAATATAATTAATCAGTTGTGGGGTTTTACAAGATTGGTGCGGGATGTTTATCAGGGGTATGCAGACTCAAAGGAAATGGTGGAAATAAATCTTTTACCTCATGAAATAGAAGATTCGCCATCAGCCCAAAAACTTTTAGTGGAAAAGGGGGAAATAGAATTTAAAAATTTAAAGTTTAGTTTTAATGAAACGAGAGAGGCCATTAAAAATATAAACTTGGTGATTAAGTCGGGTGAAAAGATTGCGCTAATTGGACCATCGGGTGCCGGGAAAACGACGCTTGTTAAATTAATCCTAAGGCTATACTCCCCTGCTTCTGGGGAAATTTTAATTGACGGACAAGATATATCAAAGGTGACTCAGGAGAGTTTAAGAAAAAATATATCTATGGTTCCTCAGGATCCTATTTTATTTCACAGAACTTTGTCTGAAAATATTTCCTACGGAAAAATAGATGAAAATGTTGCCTCTACTGGAAGTTATGGCGTAGTAAAAAAGGACATTGAAAAAGCGGCAAAATTGGCGCATTGTGATGAGTTTATAAAAAACTTGCCACACGGTCTTGATACTTATGTTGGCGAAAGAGGGATAAAATTATCTGGAGGTGAAAGGCAACGAGTGGCAATAGCGCGGGCAATTTTAAAAAACGCTCCGATTTTAGTTTTAGATGAAGCAACTTCAAGCCTTGATTCTCATTCTGAAATGTTAATTCAAGACGCCCTAAATAATTTAATGCGCGACAAAACAACAATTGTGATTGCGCACAGGCTGTCAACAATTCAAAAAATGGACAGGATTGTTGTTATAGATAATGGTAAAATTACCGAACAAGGGACACATGAGGAGTTATTAAGCAAAGAGGGTGGATTGTACGGCAAACTGTGGGAACTACAAGCAGGCGGATTTTTGAAGGCAGACGGGGAAATGGACAAAGAAAAAGATTATGGTTTTGAAGAAGATTCTGAGATTGGCGGAGAACCTCCTCGAGCCAAAACAATTAACTTTTAAAATAATATGACAGAAAAATTGGGCCATCGGGAAGATTCGCCGGAGCAAGAACCGCAACCGTTTACAGAAACCCCGGAAGCGTCGGCAGAGCATGAAAAAATTGTTGAGGCTATTCGTGCCGCGCGCGAAGAATTCAGCCGCGAATGTCCCGAAGAATATTACGATGCCGGAGGAAATGAAACGGTGCAAGGATTGGGCACATATTTTACCGAGCACCTTCCTTCTCCTGAAATTTTTAAAGAAACGGATTTTGATCAAAAGTACATAAAAGGAAGAGACGTGATTGATCTTGGTTGCGGCGGGCAGGAAAATGTGCAGAAATTGGCAGTAGCTTGCGGAGCTAAAAGATATATAGGCATTGATAGAGCCCATTTACCAGGATTAGATAATAAAACAGAAGAGGTGTTAGAAGAAGAGGCAGGGCGAGCAAGAGATAACACTGGTGGCGAAAAATGGGATAAAGCCGTGGCGGCTGGATTCTTACATCCATCAGCCGTGGGAGTTGAAGGATTCCCAGCTGTTAGTGTTTGTTCAGATATGCTTAAGGCTTTGGGTAAATTTAAGACGGAAGGAAATAAATTTTTTATGATGGCTGGGATAGATGGCGTTCCTCAAAAGTATGCTGAATACTTATCAAAGGAGATAGACAGATTAGCTTCCGATGGGGATGCGCTAATGGAAATTGGAAATGGAAAGAGGGCTGAGATAGGTCTCGCATTAGAAGAGAGGGGTTTCACCAGGGAAGTTGCTCCATGGCTTGATGTTCAAGGGGCTTATGTTTGGGTGAAAGGCAAAGAAGCCAGAAAAAAAATAAAGGAGGAGACTGTGGCGGTGATGGAAAAAGAAGATTCTGAGATTAAATCAGCCATAACTGATGGGAGATACATTTATTGGGGGAACATTATTGATCTAGTCGACCGGTTAGAAGCAACTCCAGAACTCATGAGAGAAAATAAACGAGTAATAGATATTGTGGATTTTTTGATTAAAAAAATGCCCGATGAAGAAAAAAGCGGAGAGATTATCCAAAAATATTTACGGGCATATAAAAATTTAAAGGAGGAACAAAATATAAAAGAAAAAGAGGAGAAGAGTAATTAAAATTATGGCACAAGAAAATCCAAGGCCAAGAGTTGGAGTTGGGATAATGATTTTAAATGATAATAGCGAGGTTTTACTCGGGAAAAGAAATGATGACGCAGAAAAGGCCAGCAGCGATTTACATGGAGAAGGTACTTGGACAATGCCTGGTGGAAAATTAGACTTTCAAGAAACTTTAATAGACGGCGTGATTCGTGAAGTTGCTGAAGAAATTGGAGTAAATATTCCAAAAGAAAAACTGGAGGTTCTTTGTGTACAAGACGATATGGTGCCAGATAATCATTATGTGACCATTGGTTTTATTTGCAGAGATTTTAAAGAAGAACCAAAAGTTATGGAACCAGAAGAAATAACAGAGTGGAAGTGGTATAATTTAAATAACCTACCAGAAAAAATTTATCCCCCATCGGCCAAAATGATCAAAGCATATTTGGCGGGAAAAATATATAATTAAACAAAGCAAGGTGTTCAGCGCAATTTTCAGCATCAATGCGACGATATATCATGCTAAAAATTGCGAAGCAAATCTGCTCCCTCGCTCGCAGACCCGTGGAACAAGAAAATGAAGCCGTAGCGACGCTCGATTTGAAATTAGTAGCCACAAAAGCTTTTCAGTTGAGTATTTTTGTAGGGATTGCGGTGGTGGCCCCATATTTTGGAAACCAGCTTATAACAGGGTCAATTATTAATACCTTACTTTTTATTTCGGTAAGCTTAATGGGCATTGAGTCAGCCCTTTTATTGTGTTTGATCCCTAGTTTGATTTCAATTTATACCGGTCTTTTGCCATTGGCTTTAGCTCCCATGATTCCGTTTATAATGACAGGCAACGCCCTAATGGTTTTAGTTTTTTGGAGGTTAAAGAAAAAGGGATTCTGGCTTGGAGTTGTGCCAGCGGCGCTTGTAAAATTCGTTTTTATTTGGGTTGTTGGAATGGTCTTAGCCCAATCTGTTTTGAGCGGGATTGCTTCCAAAGTTATGCTAATGATTAGCTGGCCCCAGCTTGCTACGGCAATCGCGGGAGCGGCCATCGCATTTTTTATTCTCAAAATTATTAACAGCCCTTTATATACTCCTTATATGAAGGGTGCGAGAAAAATATAAATATGGAAACAGAAATAAAACGAAATTTGCCGAGAGATGTGTTTTTGCACCTTTTGGCAATTGTTATGCTTTATTGGTCGGCGGTAAGTTTTATAACTTTGCTGTGGCAGACAATTAATCATTTTATGCCGGATGTTTTAAATTATTATCCCGCCGGCATAACAGAGCCCCTAAGGTTTGCCGTAGCATCTTTAATAATTGTTTTTCCTGTTTTTATTTTAACTTCTTGGTATTTAAACAAAATTTACAGGAGAGAGTATGTCGTAAGGGAGTCAAAAATAAGAAAATGGCTTTTATATCTAACACTTTTTGTGGCTTCTATCACAGTAATTGTTGACCTTGTCGTTGTTGTTTTAAACCTTTTGGCGGGAGACGCAACTTTAAAATTTATTTTAAAAGCGCTATCTGTGCTTGTGGTGGCAGTTGTAATTTTTGGGTATTATTTAGACGACGTCAGAAAAGAAACACCCGCAAAATCAGCAAAATATTATGCATGGATTTCAGCAGGCATAGTTTTAATTGGAGTTGTTGGCGCATTTTTTATAATAGGTTCCCCCACCACTGCTAAACTGGCCCAATTTGACCAGCAAAGAATTTCTGATTTACAGGGTATACAATCTCAGATTGTAAATTATTGGCAGAGGAAAGAAAAACTTCCAGCTTCGTTGGCTAATCTAAACGACCCAATCTCCGATTTTATAATCCCAATTGATCCGCAAACAACCCAGCCATATGAATATAATATTTTAGACGCTCAAAATTTGTCTTTTGAGTTGTGCACAATATTTAATAAAGAAGGCACCGATCAATATGGTCAGGCTCGTCCAGTAAGTCCGGTTAAAGGATTTACCGCAGATAACTGGGCGCATCCCGTTGGCGGGTATTGTTTTGAAAGAACAATAGATAAACAACTATATCCCCCATTAGATAAAGTAAAATAAAATGTAAGTATGAAAAATACCTCAAAATTATTGGGGGATAAAGGAGAAGACTTGGCTTGTGAGTATCTTGTGAAGAATGGGTATAAAATATTGGGGAGAAACTATAGGATAACCTTTGGAGAAATTGACATTATCGCCAAAAAACGAGGATTATTTGCTGGTAAGACAATTCATTTTGTAGAGGTAAAAGCATTATCTGTCAATAATAACATTTATCCCGAGGAGCATGTTGATCGTAGAAAACAGATAAAACTGAAGCAGTTGGCAGAAATTT
>CAZMKW010000030.1:0-5177 GCA_964567205.1 uncultured Candidatus Saccharibacteria bacterium
ACAAAACTGTAAAGTTAGTTGCTATTGACAATGGGTTTTTTGTATGCTATAATTAATATAGTACAAATAAGTCAAAACCGGCAAGCCTTAGGTTCTGCGCGTAGCAGGATAAGGGGCAAGCCATTTAAGAAAGGCGGTGCTGTATGTCGCGAGAGAAAAGCGGATTCCTTTCGGCGCTGGGCGTCTTGTTCCAGATTTTAAAAACAATTCTGGACGATGTCCTTGCTGTTGGCGGAAATGACGAAGATTTCCGCCAAATCCAAACCAACCCGGAGTTGCGAAGGCAGATTATTGAGCTGATTGTGTCGGCTCGCAAATCTGCCAAGGCTCAACTGGCTTTCTGGGAGAATTTCTACAAGAAGTATTTCAACCTCAGGGTTGATTTCTCTTCTGTGAAGATTCCCCCAAAGCCCGCAGGCTTTGACCGGCTCATTGTGGTTGCTCAAGGGTTAACCCGAAACCAGACTTACGATGTTCTCGCTAAACACTTTCCGTGTTGGCGGTATATCGAAGATCTGGATGCGACAATCCCGACAAACGACCGCGACCCAAAGAATGGCGCCTACGCCATCTGGGTACGTGACCGTGTTGAGGCAGACGAGGAGAACAAGAACCTCTCTGCCAACCGACTCAAGGGACAGAACCACCAATGCATCACCCTGCTTGAGCGTATGCTTTATGAGCTTAAGTACTGGGATGAGACCGGGCAACACCTGGACATCCAAAATTGGACGCTTTGTACGGGTTCTCGCTTCTCCGATGGCGGTGTTCCGGTTGCGGGCTGGAGCGACGGCAAGTTCCGCATTGGCTGGTGCTATCCTGACCAAGCCGACGACGATATCCGCTCCCGTCCCGTAGTTTCCTAGTTATCCTGCCTGCGTAAGCAGGCATCGGTAGAGGCCGTTGCAACGAAGTTGTTGCAACGGCCTATTTTATTATATAATTATATTATGCAACGGAGGGATCTGTTGCATAGGAAACTGCTTGCCCAACTCTCGCGAACAATAAGGTTTGGAATACAACTGGCGACCGCTAGCGAACGCAGAAAAATTTGAAAAAGTTTTTCGGTGACATGGATGGAGTTGGGCAATAAAACGGGTTCTCGCAACTCCAATGACAATGTTCCGAATGCGAACTGGAACGACAGCAAGTTCCACATTAACTGGTACAATCCTGACAACGCCAACGACAATATCCGCTCCCGTTCCGAAGTGTCTGCATAAAAAGGAGCCTTGCGCTCTTTTTGTGTTGAATCTATGGATAATCAAAATATAAAACTGGCTGGGGGGGGGGGGCTTAAAAGCCAAAGTTTATTTGAAGAAATTATATCTCTTGATAATTTGTTTTTAGCTTGGAAAGAATTTAGAGCTGGAAAACGAAAAAAGACAGATGTTCTGGTATTTGAGAAAAATTTAAAAGAAAATATTTTAAAACTGCACCGGGAATTAAAAGATAAAACCTATAAACATTCTGATTATGTTTCTTTTTATATCAACGATCCAAAATTAAGAAAAATTAACAAGGCCACCGTGCAAGATAGAGTTTTGCATCACGCGATATTCAGGAAATTATATCCTGCTTTTGATAAATTATTCATATTTGACTCTTATTCTTGCAGAGACGAAAAAGGAACGCATAGAGCCGTGAATCGGCTCCGCAAGTTTGCAGGAAAAGTCAGCAAGAATAACACCAAAACCTGCTTTTTTTTAAAATGCGATGTGAAAAAGTTTTTTGATTCAATAGACCACGGCATTTTAATGGAGTTGATAAAAAAAGAGATTAAAGACAATGACTCGCTTTGGCTTATAGAAAAAATTATTAAAAGTTTTTCCGCCGCAGAGAATAAGGGATTGCCGTTGGGCAACATAACGAGCCAGTTATTTGCAAACATATATCTTAATGAATTAGATAAATTTATTAAGCATAGTTTGAAGGTAAAATATTATATTAGGTATTGTGATGAGTTTTTGATTATAGATACAAATTCTACACATTTAGAAAATTTAATCCCAAAAGTCAGCGATTTTGTTGATAAAAATTTAAATTTATTTTTACATCCAGAAAAAACAATAATCAAAAAATACCGGCAAGGGGTAGATTTTTTGGGATATGTAAGTTTTCCGCGTCATAGAATATTGCGGACTAAAACCAAAAACAGAATAATTAATAAAATAAAAAGTAAATTATTTTTATTAAAACAGGACAAATTATCAGGACAATCTTTTAATCAAACGATTCAATCATATTTTGGAGTACTAAAACATTGCAACGGCCATAAAATTAAAGAAAAGATTGCAAAACTTTTCTGTCTTTAGGCAAAAATGACGAAAGTGGGGTGCGCGAATAGTTATCCACAGATTTTATGTATAAAATGGGATTTGACATGTGTTCTTGGTTGAGTAAAATGAACTAATCTAGACGAATTTAAAATATTAAATCATTAAGGCATTTTAATAAACTCATTGTTTAGGAATCAGTCCCAGAATTCTTAAACAATAAGCTTGATTAAAGGCAAATGCCTTTTTTTGTCCCCTAAAACCATGGAAAAAGACGATAAAAAAATATACCCTGCCAAAGACGGGGCAGGAAATCATATTGAGAAGGTCCAAAAAAGAGACGGCAGGGTTGTTGCCTTTGAGCAGGAAAAAATTGAAGAGGCAATACATAAAGCGGTTGTTGCAACAAACCAGGGAGATGGCGTAGTTTCTAAAAAAGTTGCCGACAAGGTTGTAAGTTTGTTAAACCGCAGATTTAAAAAAGGAGAGATTCCGAATATCGAGCAAGTCCAGGATATTGTTGAGGAAGCTTTAATGCTAGAAGACTTGGTTGAAACCGCCAAGGCTTACATTCTTTACAGGGAACAAAGAAGGGCAATCCGTGAAGCCTCGAAAGCAACCGACGATTCTTCTGAAAAAGTGGATAGTTACCTTAAAGAAATTGATTGGCAAGTAAAAGAAAATGCCAATATGACATTTTCTTTGCAGGGGCTAAACCAGTATGTCGGTTCTTATATATCAAAAAAGTATTGGTTAAACAAAATTTATCCTAAAGAAATAAGAGATGCGGCAGCCAGCGAAGATTTTCATATTCATAATTTAGAGCTTTTGGCTCCTTACTGCGCGGGCTGGGATTTGTATGATTTTTTAATAAAAGGGTTTGGCGGAGTTCCGGGAAAAATAGAGTGTAAGCCCCCGAAGCACCTAAGAACTGCCATGGGCCAACTGGTAAACGTTTTATTTACCTTACAAGGAGAAACCGCCGGAGCAAACGCTGTTTCAAACTTTGATACTTTGCTAGCTCCATTTATCAGATACGATAAATTAGATTATAAGCAAGTAAAACAGGTTATGCAGGAATTTTTGTACAGTTGTATGGTGCCCACGCGTGTTGGCTTTCAAACGCCGTTTTTAAATGTTTCTTTAGACATTAAACCCCCTGCATTTTTAGCAAAACAGCCCGTAATTATAGGCGGGGAGGTGCAAAACGAAACTTATGGGGATTTTCAGCCGGAGATGGATATGTTTATCAGGGCTTTTTATGAGGGGTTGATGGAGGGAGATGCGTCTGGTAGGCCATTTACTTTTCCAATTCCAACAGTTTCAATCACTAAAGATTTTGAATGGGATAACCCAAATTTAGAAGCAATGTGGGACGCTACAGCAAAATATGGAATAAATTATTTTTCTAATTTTATCCATTCAGATATGAGTCCCGATGACGCAAGGTCAATGTGTTGCAGACTTAGACTTGATAACAGGGAATTATATAAAAGAGGTGGAGGATTATTTGGCTCTTCACCAAAAACAGGTTCAATCGGAGTGGTTACGATTAACTTACCAAGATTAGGATATACTTCTAAAACAAAAACAGAATTTTTTGAAAAATTAGGTCATTTGATGGAATTGGCAAAAGAGAGTCTGGAAATTAAAAGAAAAGCCCTAGATAACTTTATGGAAAAGGGTCTTTATCCGTATTCAAGGCACTATTTAGAGGAAATGAAGAAAATGAGAAACACCTATTTTGGCAATCATTTTTCAACCATTGGGATTATGGGCATGAACGAAGCCTTAATTAACTTTTTAGAAGAGGATATCACGACTCCAAAAGGTAGAAAATTTGCCCTTGAAATTTTAGACTTTATGAGAGACAAAATGGTTAAGTTCCAAGAAGAAACCGGTAATTTATATAACCTTGAGGCAACGCCAGGGGAGGGCACAAGCTATAGGCAGGCAAGAACAGACAAAGAAAGATATCCGGATATTGTTACGGCTGGCACGAAAGAAGTTCCTTATTATACAAACTCGAGCCAGTTGCCGGTTGGCTTTACAGATGATATTTTTCAGGCGCTTGAACTGCAAAACGATCTTCAGGCAAAATATACGGGCGGAACAGTTCTGCATATATTTTTGGGCGAAAAAATTTCTGACTCTTCGACTGCAAAAGAATTGGTTAAAAAAATATTTGAAAATTATAGTTTGCCATACATAACTTTGACGCCAACATTTTCAATTTGTCCAACGCATGGTTATATTTCTGGTGAACACTTTGAGTGCCCTCAGTGCACGATAAAACAGCCATGCGAAGTTTATTCAAGAGTTGTAGGATATATAAGGCCCGTCCAGCAATGGCACAAAGGAAAGCAGGAAGAATATAGGGAAAGAAAGGAGTTTGTCCAGCCAGCCGAACTGATGAAAGAAGTTTTGGAAAAAGTATCCGCCTCCGCCGTGGGTTCTGGTGTAACAGAAGAGGAAAAGACAACAGCATAAATAGAAAAATCCCCTGTTCGCAGGGGATTTTTTTTGTTAGTATAAGTTTATGATTATCGCAGGATTACAAAAAACCACATTAATAGATTACCCGAAAAAAATTGCCTGTGTAGTTTTTTTAGCAGGATGCAATTTTAGATGTCCGTGGTGCTATTCTTCTGAATTAGTTCTACCAGAAAAAATTATGAAACAGCCCAGATTTTCAGAAGAAGAATTTTTTGGGTTTTTGAGGACAAGGCAGGGTTTGTTGGACGGAGTGGTGATTTGCGGCGGAGAGCCAACAATAAATAAAGATTTGCCCCAATTTATCCAAAAAATTAAAAATTTAGGGTTTTTGGTTAAGCTGGACACAAACGGTTCAAATCCTGCAATGCTAAAAGATTTGGTGGATACAAAACTGATTGATTATGT
>CAZMKW010000031.1:0-5137 GCA_964567205.1 uncultured Candidatus Saccharibacteria bacterium
AGCTTTATATAAACAGCCCCGGAGGTTCGGTTACAGCAGGGTTAGCTATTTACGATACAATGCAGTATTTAAAATGCCCGGTTTCTACCATTTGCATAGGGCTTACAGCTTCCATGGCAGCGGTTATTTTAGCGTCAGGCACAAAGGGTAAGAGGTTTGCCCTACCAAATGCTGAAATACTTTTACACCAGGTTGCCGGAGGCATGCAAGGACAGGCTGCAGACATTGAGATTACTGCAAAACAGATCCTGAAAATGAAAGAAAAATTAAATAAAATTCTGTCTTCACATACGGGCCAGCCGATATCTAAGGTGGAAAAGGACACCGACAGAGATTTTTATTTAACTCCGGAAGAGGCTAAAAAATACGGGCTTATCGACGAAGTGATAGGCGGGAAATAACTTATAGCCATCTTATAACCAAAAATATCGCATGTGGGCTCACCTCGCTAAGGTGAGTTTTTATTATAAAGAGCGCGATACCAATTATACAAATACACATACCAATCATACGAATGACTATTAAAATTTATTAGTATCATTGGTATGGAATTAGCATATTAGTATCACGATAAAATTTATGAATCAAATTATTGTTTACGTTATGATCGGAGCTGTCGCCCTAATTTTAGGATCTATTATAGGTTATTATATTAGGCAGAATCTGGCTAAAAAAAGAGCCGGAACTCTTGAAGCAAAACTGCAGAAAAGAGTTATAGATGTTAAGGAGGAAACATCGCGGATGGTTAAGGATGCAGAGAGAAAATCATCGGATCTTTTAGATAAGACGCAAAAAGATATAGATGAGAGGAGAAAAGAGTTTTTAAAAGCCCAGCAGCTTTTGTTGGGTAGAGAAAGTTTACTTAATGAAAGAATAGTTTCCTTTGAGGAAAAAGAAAAAGAGTTGCAAGACAAGGTGGAAAAATTAAAAACCGTAAAAGAGAGTTTAGAACAGTTGAGATTAGAAGCTGAGGGTAAATTGGAAAAAGTGGCTTCCCTATCAAGGGAGGATGCCAAAAAAGAATTATTAGCTTTGGTTGAAATTGAGAATGAGAAAGAAATTTTAGACAGGATGAAAAAATTAGAAGAAGGAAATCAGGAAAAGTTTCAGATAAAAGCTAAAGAAATTGTTGCCATGGCAATCCAAAAATGTGCTGTTTCTCAGGCGCAGGAACTGACAACAACAACAGTTGTGCTTGCAAATGAGGAGCTAAAGGGCAGAATTATAGGGAAAGAAGGCAGGAACATCAGAACATTCGAAAAATTGACCGGGGTTGAATTAATTGTGGACGAAACTCCAGAATCGGTTGTCATTTCAGGATTTAATCCAATTAGAAGACAGATTGCCAAAGTTGCTTTAGATAAACTTATTGCCGATGGCAGAATCCAGCCCGCAAAGATTGAAGAAAAATATGAGGAAGCAAAAGCGGAGATAGCGACAAAAATAAAAGAAGCCGGCGATAAAGCAGCTTACGAAGTTGGAGTTATCGGTTTAAATGAAAAATTGGTCCAAATTCTCGGTAGATTGTATTATAGAACAAGTTATGGTCAAAATGCCCTTTTGCATTCAATGGAGGTTGCTTTAATATCAGAAACGATTGCAGGAGAATTGGGGGCTAATAGCCAGATAGCAAAAAGGGCCGGGCTTTTGCACGATATTGGCAAGGCAATTGATCAGCAGATTCAAGGCTCGCATATCGAAATTGGAATTAAAATTTTAGAAAAGTTTGGCGAGTCGGAGGCTGTTATAAAAGCTATGAGGTCTCACCATGGAGATTATCCTGTTGAGTCTTTGGAAGCTACAATTGTTACGGTAGCTGACGCAATTTCAAGTTCAAGGCCAGGAGCCAGAAAAGACACAATGGAAAATTATCTGCAAAGGTTAAAAGAGCTGGAAGATATTGCTAATAAGTTTGAGGGTGTTGAAAAAACATATGCAATCCAGGCTGGAAGAGAAATCCGCGTGTTTGTGAAGTCTGACAGGGTTGATGACTTGCAGGCTGCAAAAATAGCAAAGGCTATCGCCGGAGAAATTGAAGAAGAACTAAAATACCCGGGAGAAATTAAAGTAGTGGTGATTAGAGAAAATAGAATTATAGAATACGCGCGTTAATTTATCAGCGCAACAAAAAACCGTCCTTCGACAAGCTCAGGGCGGTTTTTAGTTAGAGGAATTTTAAAGAAAATGGGTGATGATAAAGATGAATAATGTGCCCAGAACCGTTAGCCCGATTAATTTATATGAGCTGTGCTCTGAGTGGGCTTCGGGTAAAATATCTGAAGCCCCAATATACAGTAAAAATCCTGCAAAAAATCCCAAATATAAAACTAAGAAATAGGTTGGAAGCGCAAAAAACAGCGTTGATATGGCACCTAAAATGGGCGTTATCGCGACCAGTAGTAAAAATAGCGCAGATTTTTTAGTGCTGTTTCTGTGATTTAACATTAAGCCTACCGCATTCATCCCGTCGGTAAAGTCGTGAGAAATTACGGCAATTGCGACTAATAACCCTACGGATGGGCTAACTTGGAATCCAAGTCCAATTCCTACGCCGTCCATGAAACTGTGGCCGGCCAGAGCCAAGGCGGAGGCAATTCCTATTTGCGGGTGTTTGTGATGAGCAAAGCAATCCTCGTCGTGGCAGTGCTGTATTAATATGCTTTTTTCTAATATATGGAAAATTAAAAACCCACAAATTAAGGCGACCATGACCCCTGTAGGATTAAAGTTATTGATTTTGACCTGTTCTATTATTTCAGGAAAAATATCAAAAGTTACCACCCCAAGCAGAACGCCTGCCGCAAAAGCCATAATATAATGAAGCTTGTTTTTAAACTTAATAGCAAAAAGCCCTCCTAGAAGCGTGGAAAAAAAGGTTGCCGCCGAAAAGATGATAGCTATTGTATGCATATTATTATTTTACCAGGAAAATATGAGATTGGCGATAGTGTTAACCCTTAACGGCCAGGGCGTCTAAGATGTTTTTTATCGCATCGATTTCATTGGGTTTTATGTCTCTCGGTACAGATATTAATGCCTTTTCGCCATTTCTCAAAGATAACTCAATTTTATGCACAGGGGTGTTAGTAGGGTCAGATAAGTCTGTCTGGGTTCTATCTTGCTCTCTATCTGGGGTATCTTTTTTGATAATTTTATGGTTTATGGATCTATGTGGCGCCGTATTCCATCCCTGAATTTTACTTGGATTCACGCCGTACTTTTGATAGTCTTTTATAACTTTAAGTAAACGCATTTTATAAGTGTTTAAAGATCCGATACCTTTATCTTTGTTTTTGCCCACAACATTTATAAATATCTCTTCTATGTTATCTTCAACTAAATCTACAGAGGAAAGCTCATCTACATTAAGCTCTTTTTCAAAGATTTTTAAGGCCGACTTTAAACCATTAGCCGTATTTTCCGGGTATTTTCTGTTGCCTTTGGCAAAGTCTATAAAATTGTACAAATCGCTGAATTTGTTCATAGTTTTTTATATGGTTATTATATTCTAACTCTAAACGATTTCTTTATCTTTATCAAGATAAAGATAAAGATAGATAAAAATACACAAAAAGATAAACATAGTGACAGATAAAGCGCAATAAAAAACCGCCCCGATGAGGAGCGGTTTTTTGGGTTGAGAGATTAAATTATTTCTTCTGTTATCGCATAGGTTCCGCCAGACTTATTCTTTTTTCTTGCATAAACACACACTACATTGTCTCCTCTTTTTAGGAATCCTGAATTGTATAATGTTTTTTTGGCAGATTCGATTAATTTATCGCCTTTCATTACAAGCGGAGAAATTCCCCATATTAGGGCTGACTTTTTTGCTATGTTTGAGTTTTTGGTAGCTATAAATACCGGTGTTTTTGGTCTAAAATGAGAAATCATTTTTTCTAAGTTTCCCTCTATAGCTTCGATAATGATTGCTTTTGCGCAGGACTCTTCGGCAATTTGTACGGCCGACCTGGCAACAGAAAGAGGGGCCGGCAGACTATTTTTATCATCAAAATTTTCATGCAGGGGTTTTTGGTGACTATCAGAAGCTTCTAGGATTTTTTTCATCATTTCTACGGCTTCTACGGGGTATTTGCCGGAGGCAGTTTCTCCCGAAAGCATGACGGCATCTGTTGAATCAAAAACAGCATTAGCAACATCTGAAACTTCGGCCCTTGTGGGGATAGGATTTCTTATCATAGAGTCTAGCATTTGAGTTGCAACAACAACAGGTTTTGTTTTTTTTCTTACCAATTCAATTATCTTTTTTTGTTTAACTGGTAGTTCCCATAATGGAGTTTCAATCCCCAGATCTCCCCTTGCTATCATGATTACGTCTGCCTCGTCTATTATCTCATCTATTTTTATTAATGCTTCCGGGCGCTCTATCTTCGCGATTATTTTTGTTTTTGCCTTGCCTAGGAATTTTCTAGTTTCTTTTAGGTCTTCTGCGCATCTTAAAAAAGAAATTGCTATATAGTCAACACCTGATTTTATTGAAAATTCAATATCAGACTTATCTTTTGCTGAAAGTATAGAAGATGTAATTTGCAAAGAAGGAACATTCACCCCCTTCTTGGGAAACAAAATTCCTCCTTTTAGAACCACGGCCCTAAAAATCCCTGCTCGTTTTCCGATTATTTTAATTTGTATAGTCCCATCATCTAAAAAAACCAGGTGGTTTTCTTTTGTTCCGTCTCGGAAGAGTAAAGACGGCAAGGGAATTCTATTCTCGTAAAATTCTCTGGTACCGGTATCTATTACTATCTCTTGCCCGGCTTTTAGTTCTATGCCAGAATCCGGCAGATTGCCGATTCTTATTTTTGGTCCCTGTATGTCGGCAATTATTGCCACGTGCCTGTTTAATTTTTTTTCTAGCGCCCTTATCAGTTTTATCCTATTTCCTTGTTCTTGGTGGCTACCATGAGAGAAGTTGAGTCGCATACAATCAACGCCGAGTAAGATTAACTTCTCTAAAGTTTCTTCCCGTTCGGAAGACGGACCTATTGTGGCTATTATTTTTGTTTTTTTAATTGGAATCATAAAAAATAAAACACAATCAAAAAAGATCGTGCGCGATTATTGGAGCAGGTAAGGGGAGTCGAACCCCTCTCATTAGCTTGGAAAGCTAAGGTAA
>CAZMKW010000032.1:0-5057 GCA_964567205.1 uncultured Candidatus Saccharibacteria bacterium
CACACACGTCTAAATCCGCAACTTTTTGCAAAGCTTTTGAACTTATTGGTTCTGCGGTGCTTATATATTCCCTAATGAGAAAATCTAATAATTGTTCCTGTCGTTTTGTAATCATAAAAGCTACTACATTCGTATCTTATTAAATTAGCAATCTCTTGTCAAGAGTGATAAAAGCGTGGACAAAAAAAGAAGCGCGGTAGCTTCTTGTGTTGGTTGAAGCTTCCGCGCCTTGTACTGGTGCCTCCTGCTCCTACAGGAGGACTTGTTTCGGATGGCGGTTACTCGATGGCCGTGACCTTCTTGGCGATTGCCGTCGTCTGCTGCATCGTTCTGGTGGGGTCGTGCGTGCGTCGCGCCATGGTCAGTCTCCTCTTCTAGGAATGTGCTATGATGTGCCACCGGCAAGTTGTCGGTACCAGCACATCGGTCGTTTACTAATGTTAATAAAATCAAAAAGATGTGTCAACAGTGGAAAAATTAAAGTACAAAAAACGGCGTCCCAAAACGCAAGGACGCCGCTAGATATTGGATCACCTTCTTTCGAAAGTTGTTGATGAGATTGATGGCGCTAAATCCTTTGGCGCCAACCACGCTTCGTGTCGTACGCTGTTCCCGCCGTAGTGTTTGTACCTGCCCGGATGTCTCATCATGATCCATCTCCAAAAGAGCCACTGGCGCGTTAGCTTGTCGCACAAAACTATAACGCCCCATTAGTAAATAATACTACTGCTAAAATATTTTGCAAACAAAAAAAGAAGCGCGGTTGCTTCTCATCTCATTTTATTGAAGCTCCCGCGCTTTGAGAATGAAACGAGCGTAGCCGTGTGTTGTCTTCGTGGCTACGTCGTCCTGCCGCTCATCTTCTTGGCGATCTTTTCGATCGTCATCTGGCCGCTGGCCGTCCTTCGCAGATTTACCTGCTGACCGCCATAATGCGTGGGCCGTGCGTTCGATCTCCTCATGTCAGGTCTCCTTTGAGGAATGTGCTATGATGTGCCACGGGCCGGGTTGCGGGCGTCGTTGCTGAGGTTTCCCATCCAGCTCTGCCCTAACATTGCCTTGCGCAAGGACTTTGTCGCCACTCCATTACAGGGTATCTAATCCTGTTATATCTAGCCGGTTGTGACGGGTCGCCGCCATATCAACCTAGTTCGTCTGGTTTTTATCGCCTTTTTCCAGGTTAGACCCCAAAAGGTCAGCTAAGATTCCTGCCAACTGTCAAACGCGTTTATAATTAAATTCTATACAAAACAAAAGAGCACGTCAAGTTTTTTGTAAAAAAAGGCCACGATACACAACGAGTGTATCGTGGCTGGCAAAGAGTGACGCTGGCCAAAGCGTCACACAACGAAGAACGAAATAAAAGAACAAAGACAGCTGGACAGGCGACCTCCACGAGGAACAAAGTCAGATTTCCAACATAAGCCAGGTTAAGTTATGCAGGTTAATCTGATTATTGGTCCACTTCGTTTCAACGGTCATTTGACATCCTATGGGGAAAACTGCCAGCTGTCGAATGCGGCGGAAAGGACTTGAACCCTTGACCTCGGCCTTATGTGTGCCGCGCTCTTACCACTGAGCTACCACCGCTTTTTCAAAATATGGTGTTTAGTATATCAAAAATATAAATAATGTCAATATTGGACCACAAAAAAACCGCCCTTGTTTAGCGGTTTTTCTATTTAATTTTTTTATTTTCCGTTGATGCTCAATAAATCAATTTCAAAAATTAAAGTGGCATTTGGTGGGATTACCTCTCCTGCTCCATTTGCTCCATAGCCAAGTTCCGGTGGAATTGTCAGTTTTCTTTTCTCACCAACCTTCATTCCAATAACTCCTAATTCCCAACCCTGTATTACGCTATTTTGGCCCGGAGTAAACTGAAATGGCTGGCCTCGGTCAATTGATGAATCAAACTTTGTTCCATCTAATAGTGTGCCCACATAATTAACTGTTATCGTATCCCCCACTTTAACGACATCTCCCGCTCCCTCCTGTAAGGTTTCAATTTTCATGTCTTGTATTCCATAGTTAATAGAATTATTTTGGTCTTGGTTGACGCTTTGCGACAGAGCGGCCTCAGAATTTTTAGGAGAGCCTTGTGCCAAAAAATAAGTTCCAATTACTATTAAAATTAATATTATTAAAACTATTATGAATTTATTTTTCATATCCGTAGTTTATTTTTATAGTATGTTTTATTATACAATTTTATTTTTTTAATTCAACTGCCCGGGTCTATCTGCCTGCCCTGCCGTCCTTATTTGAATCGATTGGGCGGTAACGCTTCCGTCAGAGTTTGTTGTGCCGGTTATGCTTACCGCCGTACCGGTTGCAAGGTCGTCGGATGTTCCCGAGGTGTTTTTACTTATTTGCGTCGTGTCGGAGTAAAAAATTATTTTTGACCCCGCGTTGTTTAGTAATTGCACAGTAATACTGTTGCCATCTTTAGAAATTATGTTTCCAGAAATGAGGTTGGATCCATTAATGCCAGTCTTGTTTGCTCCCATACCCTGAAAATTTCCTGCACCAAATGTCGGCTTTGCATTTTGGCTTTTTCCATAAATCATTCCCCCGTAAAAGGCTCCCCCACTAACTAATAGTAATGTAATTATTGCTATGATTATTGATGTTTTTTTATTCATATTTTTTTATTTAATAATACTTTATTTTTTATTATTCGTAACGAAGCGCCTCTATCGGATTTAATTTTGAAGCGCGTTTTGCCGGGTAATATCCGAAAATTATGCCTATACCAGCCGATACTCCAACAGCTAAAAAAATCGACCACACAGAAATAACCGTAGTTGTTATACTGAAATAATTTAGACCAAAAGAAATTATCCAGCCAAGAAAAACTCCCACCAGCCCACCGGTAAACGTTAGAACAACAGCCTCTGTTAAAAATTGGAAAGAAACATCTTTTGCCTTTGCTCCGATGGCCTTGCGAAGACCTATTTCTCTTGTTCTTTCTGTAACAGTGGTTAGCATCATATTCATAATGCCGATTCCGCCGACAAGCAAAGAGATACCAGCAATCGCCGCTAGTAGGTACGTGAGAGTTTTGCTTGTGCTCGTAATAGTCTCTAATAAGTCTGCTTGGTTTTGTATACTAAAGTCAGCGGCTGTTGAATCGGAAATATTGTGCAAGCTCAATAATAAATTTGTAATTTCAGTTTGGGTGTTTGTCATCGAATTAGCGTCTCTTACCTGTACATCTATTTCTGTTAAATATTTATTTCCAGATAAATATTTTTGGGCCGTGGTATATGGAATATAAATCATATCATCCTGATTTGAAAATCCACTGCCCCCTTTTTCTTTTGTCACGCCGATTATTTTAAATGCAATTTTGTTTATTTTTATAGTTTTTCCGATAACGGCGTTTAAATCTATGTCGGCGAATTCTTCGTCGTCAGTTGCAAATAAATTTGTTACTACGGTTGGCCCTAAGACAGCAACCTTTGAAGAACTTTCGACATAAGAATCCTCAATAAAAGATCCTTGTAATACACCCACGTTTTTAACAGTTGCATAATTGGCGTCGGTTCCCATTATTGAAGTGTTTGTATTGTTTCCTTTATACACGACTTGGTATCTTCCAGAAACTTCGTTGGTTAAGGCCTTAACAGTAGATATTTCTGATGCGATCTCTTTTGAATCTTCTAGAGTTAGAGTTTTAGCCGTTCCTCCCGCAGATCTCGCGCCATATCCAATAGTTCTTGTGGCTCCTGGCGTTATCATTAAAAGATTAGACCCCGTTGACTCGATGCTGGATTGAATCGAGCTGGATGATCCCTGACCAATAGCTACCATAACGATAACAGAACCTATTCCAATTATAATTCCAAGAATAGTAAGTCCAGTTCTGGCTTTATTTGATAGTAAGGCTAAAAATGTTTCTTCTATTGTGTCTGTTAGTCTCATTTTATCTTTTTTTATGATCCCTAGAATCGCTTAATATAAGTCCGTCTTTTATAAAAATAATTCTGTCAGCATGTTCGGCCACGTCGTGCTCGTGAGTAATAAGAATAATTGTTCTCCCATGCTCTTTATTAAGTTTTTTAAAAGTATCCAAAACTATTTCTCCGGTTTTTGAATCAAGATTTCCTGTGGGCTCATCAGCTAAAATTAAGGTTGGGTTATTTACCAATGCCCTGGCAATAGCAACTCTCTGAATTTGTCCCCCAGAAAGTTGATTAGACAGATGACCAAAATATTCTTCATCAAGGCCTGCTGATTTTAGTGCTTCTCTTGCTCTTTTTTCTCTCTCCTCTTTTGGTATACCTTCATAAACTAATGGTAAAGATACATTTCTTATTGCGCTTGCTCTGGGCAAAAGGTTAAAAGCC
Source organism: uncultured Candidatus Saccharibacteria bacterium (assembly GCA_964567205.1). GTDB lineage: Bacteria > Patescibacteriota > Minisyncoccia > Minisyncoccales > Staskawiczbacteraceae > XYD1-FULL-39-28. Next base: position 4,353 of record CAZMKW010000032.1, read on the forward strand.
TGGAATACAAATCCTATTTTGTCTTTTCTTATATCGGACAGCTCATCTTCGTTTAAAGTTGAAACGTCTTTTCCATCTAAAAAATAAGTTCCTGAAGTGGACGTGTCCAAGGCTCCCAAGATATGCATTAAAGTTGATTTTCCAGAACCCGATGGGCCCATAATTGCCACAAATTCTCCATCTTTTATTGTAAAACTCACCCCAGAAAGGGCTTGGAAACCAACGCTCCCCGTATTGTATACTTTTGTTATATTCTTAATCTCTATCATATTCTAAATATATTAAGACTAACGCTATTTTATTACATTCCTGGTGGAGCTCCCCCGCCACCGAATCCACCAGTATTTAGTATGCTATTTGTTGTGGTTTTAGTACTTGAGGAATTGGTAGCACTTGTATTTTTACTTATTCTTATTACAATCTGATCTCCCTCAGACAAACCACCGGTTATTTCTGTGTTTGTGTCGTCAGTTAATCCTATTGTAACTGCTTTCGTTCCTGGAGCCGTTTCCGATGCCACGCCCTTTATAGAATTTGTTTTATCAGTTAAATCATATGTTTTCTCAAGAATTTGGACGTAATAAGTTCCGTCATCGTTGGATTTTAAAGCCGTTGTTGGAATCGTAAGGACGTCGCTTTTCGAATCTGTTATAATTGTTGCGCTTACAGACATTCCTGGCTTCACGCTATCGTTATCTGTATCGA
>CAZMKW010000033.1:0-4894 GCA_964567205.1 uncultured Candidatus Saccharibacteria bacterium
GCAGAAGATTGGGTTAAATACATCTCGAAATTCTGTTAAAAGTAGTTCGCTTGATCCCGATAGTAATATCGCGGACAGACAGATGATCGCAGTTCTCCCGTTTTATGGGATAACACAGAATTCGGCTTATAGTCTTGCTGGGACAATAAAAAACTCGACTTTCGTCGAGCTTTTTATTTATAAATTATAATTGCAAAAGGACCTAAAAAAGGTTATTATATGATTAATTAGCGTCGCATAAATGATTCAGAAATTTTTTAATTCCCAGACAAAATCAATCAGTTCCGCTTCCTTAATTTTGGCCGTTTCTTATTTGGCTAGCGCGGTTTTGGGCTTGATAAGAGACCGTCTTTTGGCAGGAACATTCGGCGCGGGCACAGAATTGGATGTTTATTACACAGCCTTTACTGTTCCGGATTTTATCGCTTTGATTTTAATTTTTGGGGCGATATCGTCAGCCGTAATACCGATATTTAGTTCTTATCTAATCAAAAACAAAGAAGAAGCGTGGAGTTATGTCTCTATGCTTTTTAATGTATTTTTGGGTTTTTTGATCGCCATGTGTGTCATATTAATGATTTTTACTCCGGCAATAGTTTCTTTAATAGCTCCTGGATTTTCTGGCGAGAAAAAAGAATTAGCTGTTTTATTGATGCGCATTATGTTTTTAAGTCCGATTATCTTGGGGGCTTCAAATATGATAAGTGGCATCTTACAGGTTTTTCATCGATTTATAATAACAGCCATAGCTCCTTTGTTATATAACCTTGGAATAATAATCGGAATCTTATTTTTTGTACCAAAATTTGGGCTACCGGGTCTGGCGTGGGGAGTTGTGCTTGGCGGGGTATTGCATCTTCTTGTTCAAGTGCCCGCATTCTTTTTTTCCGGATTTAAATATAGGGCAAGTTTTAATTACAAAGACCCAGGAGTTATTAAGACGATAAAGCTTATGGTGCCCAGATCCCTGGGTTTGGGAGCTGGGCAATTAAACACAATTGCTACTACGGCCATTGCCTCAACCCTACTGGCCGGCTCAATTGCTGTTTTTAATTTGGCAAATAATTTGGCTTCTATTTTAGTTAGCGCCGTGGCAGTTTCTGTTTCAACGGCCTCCTTTCCTTCGATGTCCATGGCTTTTTTAAAAGAAGAAAATGGTGAATTTTTACGTAAGTTTTCTGGAGTTTTTCGTCAGATTATTTTTTTAGTTGTTCCATTAAGTTTATTGATTTTAATTTTGAGGGCACAAATAGTCAGGGTGGTTTTGGGAGCGGGTAAGTTTGATTGGGCGGATACAAAATTAACCACGGCTTGTCTTGGAATTTTAGCCCTAAACCTGATTGCACAGGCGCTCATTTTATTTTTATCAAAAACATTTTATGCCGCGCACAACACAAAAATTCCTGCAATAATTAGTGGATTAACAGTTGCCCTTAATATATCGCTTAGCTTACTACTGGTATGGTTTGTAAAGTCTTCACCGGGATTTAATCTATTTTTGCAGAACTTTCTAAGATTGGGAGGGGTCGCCAACATAGGTATTATTGCGCTGGCGTTAGCTTACACAATAACTGCGGTTTTAGAGTGCTCCTTACTTTTATATATGTTTTTCAAAAAGTTCCCAGAGTTAAAGCGAGCCGATAATGGTTATCCAAAAATTTCCGATTCTGTATATAAAATATTAATTGCCAGCCTTATAATGGCCGTATTGACCTTTGTGACAAGACAGATATTAGGCTCGGCGGTGAGTCTCCAAACATTTTGGGGAATATTCTTCCAGTTGATTCTTTCCGGCGCCGTAGGAATCACAACCTATGCTATCGCCACTCATTTATTAAAATCTCCGGAAAACAAAACAATAATAGATTCGCTTTCAAAGAAATTTTTATTTCCAACAGAATAGTATGCAAGAGAATATAAGAAATTTTAGTATTATCGCTCACATAGATCATGGGAAATCGACACTTGCCGATAGGCTTTTAGAGTTGACTAATACAATCGACAAAAAAAGAATGATGCCACAGTTTTTGGATTCCATGGATTTAGAGAGAGAAAAGGGGATTACAATAAAACTAAAAGCCATTAGGATGAATTATAATTTTGAAGGGAAGGATTATATTTTGAATTTGGTTGATACTCCGGGCCACGTGGATTTTTCTTATGAGGTTTCAAGGTCTATGGAAGCTGTTGAGGGGGCGGTTTTATTGGTTGATGCAACACAAGGGATTCAGGCACAGACGTTAGCCAACTTAGAATTGGCAAAACAACAAGGTTTAAAAATTATTCCGGTTATAAATAAAATTGATTCGCCGATTGCCAAAGTTGAGGAATCCACTGAAGAGTTAGCGACCCTCTTAGGAATTTTACCGGAGGAGGTTATAAAAATTTCTGCTAAAAGCGGATTAAACGTTGAGCAAGTTTTGCATGCCGTTATAACAGAAGTGCCACCCCCAAAAGAAAGCGTGTTGCAAGATTTTAGAGCACTTATTTTCGATTCAGAGTACGATTCTTTTAAGGGTGTTATTGCTTTTGTGCGGGTTGTTGACGGAGAAATTTCTAACGGAGAAAAAATTGAGTTGATGGCAACTAAGTCTCCCGCTGAAGTAAAAGAACTTGGATATTTAAATCCTATGTTTTCTGCGAAAGACAAAATTAAAGCAGGCGATATTGGATATATTGCAACTGGGATAAAGGAGCCCGGAAAAGTCACGGCCGGAGATACAATAATTAAGCTCCAACTTCCAAATTCCAGATTCCAGATTCAACCTTTGCCCGGTTACCAGGAGCCAAAACCAATGGTTTTTGCTAGTCTATATCCTGAAGACCCTGGTGATTTCGACAACTTGAAAGTTGCCTTGTCAAAACTAAAATTAAGCGACCCGGCACTTATTTTTGAGCAGGAGATGAAGGAAGCCCTGGGCAGGGGATTTAACTGCGGGTTTTTGGGGACCCTGCACATAGAAATTATTTCAGAAAGACTGCAACGAGAGTTTGGTCTGAACTTAGTAATTTCAACACCCTCGGTTGTATATAAAATTATAGATAATAAAAATAAAGAAATTATAGTACATTCGGCTTCGGATTGGCCCGAAAACCCGTCGATAATAAAAAATACAGAAGAACCATGGGTCTCCCTAGAAGTTGTTGTTCCGTCAAACCAAATGGGAAAGTTAATGGAAATTTTGAAAGGACTAAGAGGTAATTATATTGAAACAAATTATTTAAGTCCCGAAAGAGTGATTATAATTTTTGAAACTCCTTTGCGTGGAATTATTGCTAATCTCTACGATAAAATAAAAACCGCTAGCCAGGGCTACGCTTCAATGGGATATAACCTTATTGGCTACAGGCCCGGTAAACTTGTAAAAATGGAGATATGGATAGCCGGCAAAAAAGAAGAAGCGTTTTCAAGAATTGTCGCAGAAGATGAGGCATATCTTGAGGGTAAAAAAATGGTTGAAAAATTAAAGGATGTTTTGCCTCCGGAGCAATTTTCAGTTGCTTTGCAGGCGGTTATCGGCGGGAAAGTCATTTCTAGAGAAACGATTAAGGCTCGAATGAAAGATGTCGCAGGGTATCTTTATGGTGGGGATATTACAAGAAAAAATAAACTTCGGGATAAGCAGAAAAAAGGTAAAAAGTTGATGAAAGCAAAAGGTAAGGTAAGCGTTCCCACAAAAGCCTTCCTGGAAGTTTTTAGAGCATAATATTTTAAACGGCTCAACGGTAAATCCTCGTTGAACCGTTTTTTAGTAGACAAGTAATTAATTTAGCGGTATATTTGGCTAAGAACCTTGAAAATAGGAGTCGAGCCATGAGTATATATTTCTGGATTTTTCAGGCAGACAACCATTTGGAACTATGGGAGGGTCAGCCGGATAAATATCCTATAAGGGCAGATATTAGCAGACGCGTTTTTTCTGTCGCCGAGGGAGACCTTGCGGCAGGAAAGTTGTCTAATTCTGTAATTAGGATTTACCGGCGCATAAGTAGAAAATCCGAAAGCTGGTGTTTAAGGGTTTTTTATGAGCCCCATCCAAAACTCAAGAAGGATTATCCGAGTTTCTACCACGCGCCTACAGAAAAAGACATATCGGCTATAAGGTATTTTTTAACAAATGAGAATATGCCAAAACAAATGGCTCAGTTCTACGGCTTAGGCACAACCTAAGTCTTTTTTATTAAAAACTTTTGTCTGTTGATTAAGCGGGATTTTTGTGTTAAAGTAATTTTATTAACTATTAGTTAATATTCATCGGGCCGTGGAGGAGTAGTACCTCGGGAGTCTCATAAGCTCCAGGCCCCCGTGCAATTCGGGGCGGCCCAACAATTCGACGCACCTTTCGCCACGTTAAAGGCTTGCTCATGGCAAGCACTTGGGTGTGGCGGATGGGGCTGAGCCCGCCGAAGCCCACTTCGAAATATCGGCAAAATTTAATGTGGTTTACATATATTCTCGAATGTGAAGATAAAAGTTTATATACCGGATGTACTAACGATTTGATTCGTAGATTTAAACAACACAGTACGGGAGTTGGGGGAAAATACACCGCCTCTCATAAACCTGTTAAAATTTTATTTTTCGAAGAACATAGTACTCGGAGCGATGCATTGAAGCGAGAATCGCAGATAAAGGGCTGGCCACATGTTAAAAAGTTAGATTTTATTCTGAGCCAAAATAAGCCGGCGTAGCTCAGTGGTAGAGCATACGTTTCATAAGCGTAATGTCGCAAGTCCGATTCTTGCCGTCGGCACACAATTGATTGAAAATTTATCGCCTGTCGCCTACGCGAACTTGCGGGCCTTGCCCAGCCGAAGGTTCGCTACGACGAACCACAGGCGGGCGTAGTCCAGCCTGGTTTAAGACGCCTCCCTGTCACGGAGGAGATCAGGG
>CAZMKW010000034.1:0-4738 GCA_964567205.1 uncultured Candidatus Saccharibacteria bacterium
GAGACCTCTCGTTTCTCCACGACAAACGCTTAATAAGTCTGCATTCCGGGCACCATGTCGGTGGTGGCACTTTCATTTTTTCATAAAACGCAAAGTCCTCGGGCTCTATAACAAAGTCCTTTTTGCAATTCTGACAATTTTTTGTTTCACTATCCATATACTTGATAAACTTTATACTTTATAAACTTGTAACTCCTCTACGCTACTTCGCGCTGGTAGCATTCTAGGCAAGCTATTTTTTGAAACCCAAGTTCAGGGCTATAATAATGTTCAATTTCTTTTTTACAAAAATAACAGGTCCCTTTTTGTGGCGTTATCATTAAACTAAAAGGTTTAAAACGATCTAATGTACGCCAATCAAAATGACGTCGTGGAAGTGGAATGTTATGCTCACGGTAAAAAGCTAATTCTTCTTTTGTAATATTATAACTAAGTTTTGTTTCTGGACACAAAATACGCTGCTTGATAACATCATCTTTTACTTCTGCAATAGTGTCTGGCAAATCGTCTCCGCTAGTGATATTTTCATAATGAGGTTCAACATTTTCTTCCCACTTAGCGCCAAACTTTATGGCTTCTTCTTTTGACATAGGAAACATCATTTGCCCCAAAGAAAGATTGTATCCATAGTATGCAGATGAAAGTGGAAAAAAATTCCCCCATTCTCCCCTCTTTTTCATATCGCTTTTTATCTTTTCAACCAAAATTTCGTAAACCTCTTTTGTATATTGTTTGTTTAAAATACAGTATTTCTTTTTTCGCAAACCAACACAACCGAAACAATACTCGCATTCCTCGCAAACATCTAGATAACTACTAAAACGACAATTGTTAGAGTAAAGACAACACAAGTTGTTATAATCATAGCTGGTCTGCACTTCTAGCGCGCATTTTTCGCAATCAAGAATTCCTGTTGAATCAATGGTTTCCTTAGACCTCCCACGAAAAGAGTGCCTACAATTTTCTGAATCCTCGATAAAATAACATTGATAACAATTTCTGTCGTTATTAAGAAAATTTCCCGGAGAGTTTACCGCCTGAAGGTTATAATCTTGTCTGTGCGTGGCGTCTTCCCGAATATGCTGCCAAAATTCTTTTTTTAAGGTTTCAACAGAAGAATGCGAAGCAAGGTTATACTCTTCAAGTTTTTTAAAATAACCTTCTTTAGAATATGGCTGGTTTAAAATACAATATTTTTGGTTTCTCAAATTCCATGACATAAAACAGTTTTGGCAATTTCTGCAGTCATATAAAAAGAAACTATCCATACAGTCGCGACAGTTAAAAGAATAATTTAGGTTATAACTTTTAAAACAATATAGGCAATCGTAAGAACGCTCAAGATCCCAGCACATTGTAATATCAATAGAATTTTTACAATTCAAAATACGATACCCATAACTAACAGATTCTAAGTGTAAGCCAGATCGGGAAAGGTATGCATCTTTTGATTCCCACATATCATCAGTCCAATCAGAATTAACATTTTTAATACCAGTTTGATGCGGATGAGGCACAACAGACTGAAGCTCGATAAACTGATCTATAAAGGGCCTCGACTGATCATAATCCCTCCCATATGTAAGAGGATCCCAAGCATCAGATACAAATTCAGTGCGGTCATAAATCGGAAAAGGAACAGATTCAGGAAAAACTGTTATAATTGTCTTTCCGCTTAAGGCAGATTTGCCAATTCTAAATCTTCCAAACACCCAAAAAGCTAAAAGGTATTTCGTACGGCACTGAGGACACATGACAGGTGAAGGCAAATCAAATTTTTCATACATCGCAAAATCATCGGGCTCGATAATAAAGTCTTTCTTACAATTTTGGCAGTTTTTTGTTTCAGTTTCCATTTTTTTTAAAATAAACTGCTTTGGTTTTTTAAAAATTTTTCTGTTTCTTCGAGAATTGTTTTTACAAAATTTAAATACTCTTTCGCTTCTTTTTCTGAAATAATTGCCCCGCCCTCATATAAATCTAAATTTCTCTTTTTTCTCATTGCTTCTCCCATTATTTCGATATCTCTATTGTCCAAAATTTGAGAAAACTTTTCTAAAATTTTAATATGATGCCCAATTCTGCTTTTTATCCTATAACCTTGCGATACAACCAAAGTAATGCCAAGTTTTATTAAACAATCATAAGAAAATTTAAAAACTACTTCGGGATGCCTGTTTTCTCGAGCTATCTTAAAATCTCTTTCGGCTCCGGAAAAATACTTTTTTATTGTCTTTTCCTCAAATTTCCTTTTCTCAAAAAATTTTGTTTCAAAAAATAAGCTCATTTAAATTATTTTTATGTGCTCTTTTGAAAAAATATCTATGAGTAATTCGTCCTTTTCTTCCATTTTTTTCGCAAATTCATTATTCAGTAATTCAATTGAATTTATCTCTCTGCCAGATAATTTTTGGACTTCCAAAAGCACTCTTTGAAGCTCTGTTGTTTTAAAACTGCCAACAACTAAAATATCTATATCGCTTTCTTCAGACATTTTATTTTTAGCATAAGAACCGAAAATATAGACCGACTCAATGCCTTTAATCTGTTTCAGTTTTTCTTTTAAAATTTTCTCAAAACCAACTCCTTTTAAAATTATGTTCTTATACTCTTTTAAAAATTTATATTTTTTATTGATATAAAAAAACCTTTCTTTGCCCTGATAATCATCTGCTATAATGCCTTCTTTCTCTAGCTCAACAAGCTTTTTATGCACATTGGAAGCCTCTTCATTAATTATTTTGGCCAGTTCGTTAATGTAAAAACGCTCATTATCATTAAGAATAAGCAAATTAAGAATTTTTTGAGTTATTTTAGATCTAAGTGAAATCATATTATGGTTATATTCTACCATAATTATGGTAATTTTCTACCATAATCAAGCTACTTCTTGTTGGTAGCAGGCCTCGCAATAAACTATTTCCGGACGGTCTGGAGCGTACGACGTTTCAAATTCATTAGTACAGCCCTCGTGCATACATTGTCTGTGCCAAATATTGACTGGATTTCTTAGTTGAAACTGTTCAAAATTCCTGGTATTTGGGCACTTTCTTGGCAAGGGTAAATTAAATTTTCTATATGTTGCCAATTCATCTTTAGTTATCTTAAACGCCATAGAACAATTATGTTCTTTCGCCCTTTCTTTATCTTTATCCCATGCTTCACAAAGTATTACTTCTTTCAATATTGAATCATCTACTTCCATAATTGTTTCGGGTAATTCGTCCCATCTTTTTGTTGGAGCATACCCTTTGTCTGTGGTCTCTTGCCATAAATATTTTAACTCTTCAGCCTGTTTCTTTGTAATCGGTGCATATTCTTGGGCAACCGTTTCGTTATATGCAAAAGGAGACAATTCTATTGGAAAAAACTCGCCATAAAAATATTTTCTACCAGCTTTATCAACATAGGGCAATTCCTTCATTTGAGTAATAATTTTTTCTCTTAGCTCTACATATTCTTTCTCTTCATATTGCTTGTTTAAAATGCAATATTTCTTATGATTCAAAGATATGGAACCAAAACAATTCTCAACGCCAAAAGAGTCGATTAGGTATTCTGTGTTTGAATTATTTTCTCCATTAATTGAAAATAGCACCTTTGAAGAAAAATCGACATTGTTAGAATCATATCCTAGCTCTCCTCCATTCACCCCGAAAGTATCCATTGTATCCTTTTGCCCCTTTACGCACCTGACAACATACTTATCGTTTTCTCCTCCTTCGACAAAAAAAGAGGCTTGAACATTTTTTGCGTTATAAATAAAATCTCCAGACACATTGGAATTATGGTCTCCAACCATATATTTATGAATAGCCCTTTCACGAATATTTTTTTGGAATTCAATAAACCTTTTTTCGAGCATTGTGTGCGAGCTCAAAACACTGTCTCTAATGCGCACAAACTCTTCCTTTGACACGGGCTTATTGAAGACATGATAACTCTGATTCCTCAAGTTGTAGCAAAAAAGGCAATTCTGACAATTCCTACAATCGTATAAAAATGCCGAATCTGAACATCCTGTGCAATTCTGAGAAAAGTGTGTCTGGTAGCATTTATTAATATCAATAGAATACAAACAATTTTCACTGCTTATAGTAAATATACAATCCCAACAGTTTTTACAATCCTGCAGACTATTCCCATAGGCACAATTTTCTGAGAACCAGCTACCGAACATTAAATAACAATCTTTAAGATGCGCTGTGTGATTGCAATAATCACTATTTACGTTCTGCGACGCGTATAATGCTGGCCTGGGAACTTCTTGTTGCAACGAAGCAAATTGCTCAAAAAACGACTTGGAGAAGTCATATTCCCTTCCAAATTTTAGAGAATCCCATTTGTCCGACCACCAGCAATCATGACAATAAACAGGAAAAGGGACTTCCGGCTTAAACATAGAAATCATAGATTTATTACACAAACTACACGTTCGTTTGTATAAAGACCGCTCATTCCTCCATGCTAAACGCCTGGGAAAACGACACTTCCAACACCATGTTGGTGCCGGCACCTTCATCTTTTCGTAGAAAGCAAAATCGTCGGGCCCTATAGTAAAGTCCCGCTTACAGTTTTGACATGTTTTTGTTTCGGTTTGCACGGCCTTGTGAGCGAGGCGAACAAGGTTGCCTCGTAAATTAGACCCTGATATATCTAACACATCTTGGGTCTAATTTACGTTGAACTCATTATTCGTTCGCTTATTATTTTTTTATGATACTTCTTGTTGGTAGCA
>CAZMKW010000035.1:0-4278 GCA_964567205.1 uncultured Candidatus Saccharibacteria bacterium
AATAGCGGTTCTAACATTGTCCAAAGCCCACTGCCATATCTATTTTCGGTGAAGGTAATTCTACAAAAGTACAATGCAAAACAGAGCTATTAAGGGTTCTAATTTTTCTGTCAACGATCTAATCCTTTTTTGCATACATTCAATCATAGCTAATTCTGAACAGTGCAGTTTTGAGCGATTAGTAAAAGAGTGTTTTACTTTGTTTCCTGAAACATTAAAATTCACGCGATATCCGATTTGGCCAGACTCCAGAAAATTGGACAGGCCGTTAAGGGCTTTGCGCGACGAGGGGTTGATACTTGGAGAGCCAAAAACCTATTTTATCCTTACTAAAAAAGGAGAAGAAAAATCGGCGACTGTTTCCAAAAAGTTAAGACAAGGAAGATTATTATAATATTTAAAAAAATGGACCCAAAAAAATTTACGCAAGATTGGTTTAAAAATAAAGATTTTTCAAAAATATCCGTGGATCTGATAAAAAAAATCGCGCTAATAGCCGGAGGCGTTTTTTTGGCAGTTTTATTTTTTGTATGTTTTGAAGTGTATGTTCCAGTAAACCCCGATTCTCACGAAATGGTTGTTTTCACGGTAGAAAAAGGATGGGGAGACGACGACATTGCCGGCAATCTTCAGGAGTTGGGAATAATAAGAAGCGAGGATTTTTTTAAGTTTTATGCCATATTATCCTTAAAACACTCGGCACTTAAGGCAGGAAAATATAATTTATCTCCAAAGATGTCTATTTACGAGATCGCAAATAAAATGGCAAAGGGTGATATTATTAGAAATAAGCTCATAATTTTAGAGGGGTGGGATGAAAAAGATATTGGAAAATATTTAGAGTCAAAAGGCATTTGTAGCCAAGATGATTTTGCATCGCTTGTTAAAAAAGATTACTCCGCCGAATTCGTTTTTTTAAAGGATAAACCCAAAGATGCCGACCTCGAAGGGTATCTTTTTCCGGATACTTATGAAATTTCCGAGGGCGAATCGTGCCAGGACGTGATAGACACTATGCTGTCAAATTTTGATAAAAAGCTGACGCCAGAATTGAGAACCGAGATAGAAAGCGACCCGGAGGGTGCCCCGAAATCTATTTTTGACATAGTTACAATGGCTTCTATAATAGAAAAAGAAGTTAGGACTTTAAGCGACAAAAAAATTGTTTCAGGAATTTTGTGGAAGAGATTGGCGATTGGTATGCCGTTGCAACTCGACTCGACAATTAATTATATTACAGAAAAAAACGACCCTAGCGTGCTGACAAGAGATACTAAAATAGATTCCCCTTACAATACTTATAAATATAAGGGTTTGCCCGCGGGTCCCATTTCAAACCCCGGAATAGATTCGATAACAGCCGCCATTTATCCGACAAAAACAAATTATTTGTATTGGTTGTCCGACGGTATTACTCATTTCAGTGAAACTCTAGAACAACACAACGAAGCTAAGTCAAAATATCTTGGTTCGTAGAGTCTTGACATCTGGAATAATATAGATTAAGATAAACACATAATCAATTAAGCCATAGACAATAGGTATCCTAAACTTGTTGAAGGAATAAATCCTATCGAGGCAAACTACCGGGCTTCCACCTGGGAACTGCTGTCTATGAAGACAGTTTTTTATTTATGGCATTAACTAAAGCACAAAAAACAAAGCAAATAGACAATGTAAAAGAAAAGATTGCAAAACAAAAATCGGTTATTTTTGTTGATTTTGCAAAAGTTCCATCAAAAGATATGTTTAGTTTGAGAAAAACTCTGAAGGAACAGGGGTGCGGTTTAAAGGTGGCTAAGAAAACATTAGTGAGAATTTCTTTTGGACAATCTGGAGTTTCTTTTTGGAACAAAATGAAAGCGGTTATTCCAGGACAGTTGGCGCTGGTTTTTGGGTTTGAAGATGAAATAGCGCCGGCAAGAATTGCAAACACTTTTGCAAAAACACAGGAAAATCTAAAAATATTAGGAGGAATTTTTTCCGCCCAAGGCGGACCAGCCTCGGGCTGGGAATTTATTGACAGAGAAAAAGTATTGGTATTAGCAAATATACCTCCAAGAAACGAATTATTGGGCAGATTGGTCGGCTCTATATATAGCCCAGTTTCAGGTTTTGCAAGAGTTTTGGATAAAATTAGACAAAGCAAAGAAACAGTTTAAAATATAAATTATTAATTTAATTATAAAAAACATGGCAGACGAAATAAAAACACCCGCCGAAAGTCCTGCGGACAATCAGGTGGGCAAGGACGTAAAGGTAGAAGTTCCGGCTAAATTTGAGAAATTAGTTGGAGAAATAGAAAAAATGCCAGTTGTAGAATTGGCAGAATTAGTTAAGGTTTTGGAAAATAAATTTGGTGTTTCCGCAGCCGCTCCAGTAGCAGTTGCAACAGCAGCCGCTCCAGCTGAAGAAAAAACATCTTTTAATGTTGAGTTAAAAGAGGTTGGAGCTCAAAAAATTGAGGTTATTAAGGTTGTAAGAGACGTCACTGCAAAAGGATTAAAAGAATCAAAAGACTTAGTTGACGCAGCAGCAGCCGGAACAGCTCAAATGGTAAAAGAAGGAGTTAAGAAAGAGGAGGCGGACGAAATTGCTAAGAAATTTACAACAGCCGGCGCAAAAGTGGAAATAAAATAACGTAGTTGTTTAATTTCCATTCCCGCGAAAGCGGGAATCTATAAACAAGAAAATAGGGGATTGGACCCCTATTTTTTGTTGGGTAGCGCTTGAATATTTTTGAAAAAGTATTAATCTGGAACATGGGTTCCTTGAGAACAGAATAGGGAGAAAGATGATTAAGAATATAAAAGACAGATTGTTGGGTTTGCTCTGTGATTTCATGCTTAATCTGATAGACGCGTTTCTTGAGAGAAGAGAGAGGGAAGTTTTCCATAAACAGTTTGGCCGTCCAAGAAAACCCGAAGAAGCAATTCGTTTTGATTTCCATGGTCACTTCTTTTGGGCGAATTTGCGGGGAGACGAAATACTTGTGGATTTTTCTAAAATCCAACACGGGTTAGATTGTGTTTTTGTGCCCATGCGCAAAGGCCAACACTTGTTGGAGCGGAAGGTGATTAAGCTTGGGAGAAGTCCGGAAACTTCTTTGCTTGTTTTAGAGGGCACAACTATTGGTGCGCAGGAGAGTTGGTGGCAAAAAAAGAAAGACAAAGGAGAGCTTTCTTTTAAGCTTGACGCGGATATATAAGGGAAAGGAGTTTTTATGAAAAACATAGAGATAGTTGATAAAACAATTTGGGGTTGGGCATTAAAGCTTGGCGACAAAGAAGCTAAAGATCTTCTTGAACACTTTCTTTGGGAATGCCAAAATGATCTTGAGCTTCGACAGAAAATAACTCAGGCCTTTAACGGGCCGATGATCTTGCCGTTAGTATGGGAAAAAGATAAAAGGTCTGTTAGTATTTGTTGCGAGGACCATAGGGCGTTTACCGCCGAAATTAAACCGAGTAACTCGTAAGGGTACTCGGTTTTTTTATTGTAATTTATTCCCAAAATGATAAAATTGTTTAATGAGTGGGGCACGTAGCTCAGCTGGTTAGAGCGCACCGTTCACATCGGTGAGGTCTGTGGTTCGAGTCCACACGCGCCCACATGATTATTCAAATCGCAGGTTATTTATCAGGTGTTGTTGCTTTAGTTTCTTTCGTTCCATATATTAAAAGTATTTTCGAAGGAAAAACTAAACCAGAAAGGGCTTCATGGATAATTTGGGCTGCGTTAAGTTTAACCGCCTTTTTCCCTCAACTCTATAAAGGAGCTTCATATTCTTTATTTATGACTGGCGCAGCGGCTTTGGGAGATTTTCTGATTTTTTTATTTGCTATAAAGTATGGAATTGGTGGTTTATTAAAAAGAGACATAATCGCCCTTGTTGGATTAATCCTGGGGTTGTCTCTCTGGTATATCACAAAGGAGGCAGCCCTCGCTCTCTATATAGTCATATTAATTGATGCCACCGGCGCAGTCTTAACGATAGTTAAAACTTATCAATATCCAGAATCAGAGAATATGGGCTCGTGGTGGCTCACTTTTTTTGCTGCGATTATGGCCTGCGTAGCAGTCGGTAGTTTTAATGCATTTTTGCTTTCTTACCCGCTTTATGTCGCACTGGCATCTCTATCTATTTTAGCGTCTATCTATTTGGGATTTCGTAAACAAAAAATATTGTCTTTTAAAGATGCTGTTAAACTTTAAAAAACTTTTTTGGACAGAACACTCTAAAATAAAAATGCGGCAATACGGGCTTTCAAAGCAAAA
>CAZMKW010000036.1:0-3926 GCA_964567205.1 uncultured Candidatus Saccharibacteria bacterium
GCCAAATAAACAGCTGTGGTTTCTAAGATATTTTTTTGTAATTCTTTTGGCTCATATGGAGTAGTTATTGCATGCAAATCAACTATGCAAAAAACGCACTCATTTTTTTCTTGCAAAGCAATCCACTGCTTTATGGCCCCTAAATAATTTCCTATATGCAGGCCACCCGTCGGCCTTATCCCTGAAAATATTCTCATATGTTTATTTTTTAAATTCTTATTCATTTATATTACCACCAGCAGGGAAGTCAGAAAAGTCTTGACAAGTAGTCTCATAAGTAGTATAATTAATATATAGGATAGAATTAGCGGAACCTTGAAAATTTATTACCCTCCTCTCTTCTTTTGGGACGACATCGTGTGTGGCGTCTTGAAAGAAGGGAGGAGGTGTTCATTTAAGCACTTTTACCGCAAAGGAGAAATGTTCTTGAGCATGGAAGCTTGCGTTAATGCGGGCAGATGGATTGCATTGTTGCAGTTCATTGAAGAAAGCCATTGTTGGCTGGTTCGCAAAAACGCGAGCAAGCAAGGAGATGTTGCGATGAGGCACGTATGGAGTTTGTGCGAAGGCGTGTGGAAGCATGGGACTGAGGAGGGGCAATCGTTTGCCGCCTTCCGAAGCCCATGGGAAGATGACGTCTTTCTCCCATGTCTGGTCCCGATCACGAGAGAATACAAGGTGGAGGGAGGAAGGTTCTCCGTGAAGGTTCTCTACGAGGGGACGGACAAGGATGCCGCCCATGCGGCCAAGTGCGTCTATGACGCGAGAGGGGAGATCGGGTATTTCGGCCCCGGCGGTCGGCCACTCCCGTTGACTGCCCGCCTGACGATTGGGCCGGCCATGCTCCCTGACGGGGAGTTCAAGGTGGTGAAGACCGGGAACACTGTGATGGTGGTGCCCGGAGAGGACGACACAAACCGCTGCCTCTTGTTCATTGCGAACAAGGCCGGTAGCCGTGGGGTGTCTGTTCTCGAAGCCGGGACTACCGGCAAGATCATCAAGGAGACCCATTGCTGCGACGGCACCGCTGTTGGGGTAATCGCGCTCCTCGAGCCCGGCCAGGCAGTCGCGTTCCACGACTGTGGCACCGATGAAGTGCGGCAGTATACGTGGGACGGTTCGGCCATAAAGAGCAAGCGAGTCTCGAAGGCGGAGTGGGACGTCCGAGACGTCGTGGCGTCGCCACCCGCTGAAGTCGAAGTGCTGTAGGGCTTAGGCCCTTGGTGGGGGCGCGGTACCTTATTGCGCTCCCACCTCTTTTCTAAGTTTGGTAAGTAAAGTTAACAGATTTAGAAAAGAGGCATACCATTTCCTTGACTTGTATATAGTAGGGAGGTATTATTAAATAAATTCAAAATTATGTCAGACAGAGGACCAGAACAATTAGTAGAAGCAGAAAAACCTCAGTCCGAATCTCTCGGGACAAGCTCTCTTGAAGAGGCCGAAAAAAAGGAAAGAGAAATAGGGGAAAGGGCTATGGGTTTGACGAGGTCTATCATCTATGATTTAACTCACGGAAGGGTTTTTAATGATGGGAAAATGTTGTCAAGGCGCATTATAGTCAAGGGAATAGAATTCAGATGTTTCTCCCCGTTGGGCACTGAGGGTGACGATACTCTCGGAAAAACTAATTGGGAAAATCCAGCATGTTTTGGGCTTGAGGGGAAATATGGAGATTATACATTTTCTTTGAGCCTTACTAATCCCGATATCCTGCCTCAGAATTTAGATTTAGTTAATATCGTAGAGCGAGAGAATGGTTATCAACAAGGCAAAAATCCTGAATTCCCTGAATTTTGGGGCGGTTTTTCGTTAGGCGTTAGGAAGGGAGCACCATTGTGGAGAGACCCAAGAGATCCGATCATGCAAGGATTGGATCCATGGGTAGGCCTTAAACAACGAGAGCTGTCAGAGGGGGATAGAAGGTGGCTCAAGGGCGCGGAGGACTTGAGCCTCAGAAAGACGGGTATCGAGGATTTGAGGACAGAAAATGGTTTTGAGTCGGAATGGCACATGTTGTCAGAAGTAAAGAGGAGTACAAAGAACGAAGATGGACTAAACGTCCTTGAGCCAGAGATGGGCATAGAATTGTTAGAAGCAATTGTTGCTAGGCTAGAACAACAAGAGGCAGGGACTGTTGATGACCCTGGCACATAAGTCATTTATAATTTATTCAAAATTATTAAACAATTTAAAATTTTATTTTTTGAAATTGGTTTACACCATATAAAAGAAATAAAAAAACATGGTAGAAGGAATTGGAGACGTTTCGCTAGACAACCAAGAAAGCGGAGCGGAAAGAGAACTTAAACAAGTGCCAGGCGACTGGTTCGATGTCGATGGAATTGCTGTTGAAAATGACGTAGGGCAGACAGGGACAAAAAAGGAGCAGGGCCGTATTTATTCGATTGAGGACCTGAATGGTGATCAGCGAAGGATGGACAGCGTAGGCAATTGGGAGGAAAACAATGGTGTTATATGTTACGTAGATCAAGAGGGTCACGCGCATGTTGCTGGTTACACCGAAGAGCGCGCAAGACAGCTTGAGGAAGCTGGTTATAAGCACCGAGCGACAGAAGTTCCTCTTTCAAGTGGATCCGGTTGGGTGCCAGCCGATCCTGAATTGCGAAAACGATGGGAAAAAATGATAGAAGCCGATAGGGAAAAGAGGCAGAAAGAAATAGCTGAAGCAAGAAAAAAAACGTTGCGAGAATCGCGAGGATAACTTATGGAAAAAACATTCTTAGGGTGTGGCAAACCAGAATATACTTCAAATGAAATAAAAAAAGATAGAGGACGGGCCTCTATCTTTTTCGTTTTTTCCTAGATTTTTTAAACCTCAATCACGACTGGTAAAATCATGGGTCTGCGCGATGTTTTCGTTCCCATGAAGTCGCCGACTTTGTTGTGGATTTCGTCTTTGAATTTACCTTTTATCATTGTATCACCAACATAAATAATTTAAAAGTCTCAACAAGATGTAACAGCGCGAACAGCGGAAGCCCGTCTTCCGCTGTTTCTGCTTTTTTTATAAATTTTGCTATAATAGAACTATGCCTTACAGAAAAGAACAATTTGTTAACGAAGGGATTTATCATATTATTTTGCGCGGATTAGATGATAATTTAATTTTCAAGGATGTAAACGATTATTATCGCGGCATTTTTTCTATTTATGAATTTAATAATGCAAAACCAACAGAAATCCGCAAGCGCCGCCAAGCCCGCCGCTTAGAGAAAAAGAGAGAAAACAGCGGAAGCCCGTCTTCCGCTGTTTCTGATAAAAGAGACAAATTAGTGGACGTATTGTGTTTCTGCTTTATGCCGAATCATATTCACCTTTTAATAAAGCAGGCGAGAGACGACGGGGTTGTTAAATTTATGAGGAAAGCGGGCACCGGATATGCAAAATATTTTAATACTAAATACAAGAGAAAGGGCTATGTTTTCCAGAATAGGTTCCGTTCTGTGCCCATTGAAGATGACAGACAACTACAAATCGTTTTTAATTACATACACACCAATCCCGCATCTTTAGTAGAACCCGGCTGGAAAGAGAGGGGAATTGAGAACAAGGATGGCGTAATCAAATTTTTGAAAGATTATAAATGGTCAAGTTATAAAGATTATACTGGAGAAAATAATTTTCCATCTGTTACAGAGAGAAATTTTTTGTTAGAATTTCTGGGAGGATTTAAGGGTTGCGATTTGTCATTGAAAGATTGGGTAGAATATAGAAAGGCATTGGCTGAAAATCAAGAGATTTTGTTAGAAGAATAAAAAAGAGCGGAAGACGGGCTTCCGCTACTTTTCTGATGTTTGGTTAGACCTCAATGACCACCGGTAAGATCATGGGTCGGCGGGAGGTTTTGGTGCCGAGGAAGTCCCCGACTTTGTTGCGGATTTCGTCTTTAACATAAGTCCAGT
>CAZMKW010000037.1:0-3250 GCA_964567205.1 uncultured Candidatus Saccharibacteria bacterium
CTTCAAAAACAAATGATATTGCAGGAGACGGAACAACTTCAGCTGTTTTGTTGTGCCAGGCAATTGCCACGGAAGGGTTAAAAAATGTGGCAGCCGGAGCTAATCCATTAGCTCTAAGGTTGGGAATTATAAAAGCAAAAGATGCGGTGGTGGAAGCTCTTAGGATAATGTCAAAATCAATTTCTACAAGGGAAGAAAAAGCGCAAGTCGCAATTATTTCAGCGCAGGATGTGGAAATGGGAAATTTGATTGCCGAAGTTATGGAGGAAGTTGGAAAAGATGGGGTTATTACAACCGAAGAATCAAAAACCTTTGGGCTTTCCAAAGAAATTGTAAAGGGTTTGCAGTTTGATCGGGGATATGTTTCAGGATATATGGTTTCTAATGCAGAGAAAATGGAAGCCAGTCTAGAAGAGCCGTATATTTTAATCACAGACAGAAAAATCAGCTCGTTGCAGGAAATTTTACCATTGCTGGAAAAATTAGTGAAGGCCGGAAAAAAAGAATTGGTTATCATTGCTGACGATGTTGACGGAGACGCCCTAACAACTTTGATTGTAAACAAAATGAGAGGAATTTTTAACGCTCTTGCAGTAAAATCTCCGGGGTTTGGCGATAGAAAAAAAGAAATGTTAGAGGATATCGCCGTTGTTACTGGAGCAGAAGTAATTTCTGAAGAAAAAGGAATGAAATTGGAAAATGTTGAAATAGAAATGTTGGGGCAGGCAAGGCGTGTGGTTTCCACAAAAGAGAACACGATAATTGTTGAGGGCAAGGGAGAAAGGGCAGACATTGATGCAAGAATCGGCTCAATAAAAAAACAAATCAGTGAAGCAACGTCAGATTTTGATAAAGAAAAATTACAGGAAAGATTGGCAAAGTTGTCTGGAGGAGTAGGAGTTATAAAAGTGGGGGCTGCCACAGAAGTTGAACAAAAAGCAAAACAACATAAATTGGAAGACGCTTTGCATGCAACAAGGGCTGCCGTTGAAGAGGGAATAGTGCCAGGAGGAGGAGTTGCTTTGTTGAGAACCTTATCGGCTTTGGAAAAATTACAGTTGGAGGGTGATGAAAAAACCGGATTGAATATTTTAAAAAGAGCAATTGAGGAGCCCGTAAGGCAAATTGCTGAAAATGCCGGAATTGATGGAGCTGTTGTTGTGCAAAAAGTAAAAGAATCTGAAGCAGATTTTGGATTTAATGCTCAAACAATGGTTTATGAAAATTTGATAAAAGCCGGAGTCGTTGACCCAACAAAAGTTACCAGAACTGCCTTAGAAAACGCGGTTTCCGCAGCTTCTATGCTTTTGACAACAGAAGCTGTTGTTTCCGAATTACCAAAAAAAGACGAAGCCCATGGCCACGGTGGAATGCCAAACCCAATGGCAGGGATGGGCGGCGATTACTAAGTATTGATTAAAAAACGGCTCACACTGCAGTGTGAGCCGTTTTCGTTTGACCCCGCTCAGCGGGGTTTGACAAAAAATATTAATTAGATAAGATATAAAATAGTACTTTTCCAATATGTAACATATTTCAACACTTTTAGCGGAAAATCCGCAAGGAGGTTAGGATGTCTAAAAGCAAGTGCAATCAGAAGAATCAGATTTTCAGAAGAGAAGACGGGCCTATGAGGTGTCATCGGTACGGAATGGTTGTGACGGTGAAAGAAGGCAAGTGCACAAACACAAATTGCCGGTTTAGTCCGGGTAATGCCTGGACTCCATCCGCAAATATGCCGGGCTCGTAGTTCTTTGAAAGGAAAATCATAATGGTAAAATCACCAGATAATTTACCAGACGCAAGAGAAGCGCTTGATTCAATTTGGGAGACGGCTTCGTTGAAAGGAAGGTGTTGGGGGATTAGAAAAAAAGGAAATTACTCCGCTAATCCTTACTCTGCCAGTAATATCACAGTGGCTAACGATAAGGGGGAGCTTGTCTCTGTTTCTCAGTTACTCGATGGCACATTGGTAGTCCATCAATTTGTTAGGGTAATTGGCGGTACTAAGCTGGGTAACGAGGTAATAAAAGCACTGAAAGAAGCCGACCTGCCAGTCAAGGATTAAAGCCAAACAAGCCCACGACAACGTCGCAGGGCTTTTTTTTGAAATTAACTTGTATTAAAGCAGATTTTTGGCTATTATAATAGTAATGAAGTGTCCAAATGATGGAGAACAATTAGGAAAGATTATGTTCCACTTAGTGGAGGTTGATTGCTGTCCAAAGTGCTTGGGTATGTGGTTTGATAAAGATGAGCTGAGAAGGGCAAAAGACGCCAGAGATGAGCAGTTAAATTGGTTGGACGTTGATTTGTGGAGAGACAAAGGACGATTTCGCGTTTCGCGTGGAAATAGATATTGTCCGCTTTGCAGAGTAGGCTTAACTGCAGTTCAATATGATGAGTCAAAAACAAGGGTTGATTTTTGTAAGATGTGCCAGGGAGTTTGGCTAGACAGGGGAGAATTTAAGCAGATAATAAATTATTTAAAAAATAAATCAGATTACGAAATCTTGCACCATTATACAAAAAATCTTATTGTGCAATTATGGGAAGTTTTTTCTGGTCCGGAAAAATTTCGTTCTGAGCTCGAAGATTTTTTAATGCTTGTAAAATTATTTAATTATAAATTCATGGTACAACATCCACACATAGATAACTTGATTGAAAATGAGCTGCCGAAATAATAATCGCAACCTGCTCGCACCCTTCATATTAAAAATATATAATTGGCTACAAATTTATCACTCAACATCCTCATTTAGAGAATTTAATTGATAGTTTGCCAAAATAAACATGGGAATAATATCGTGGATAATATTAATCGTCGTGGTCGCAGTTGTTTTATGGATAATTGCGGCGTTCAACAGTTTGGTGACCCTGAAAAATAGGGCAAAAGAAGCCTGGGCAGATATTGATGTGCAGTTAAAAAGAAGGTACGATTTGATTCCAAATTTGGTTGAAACCGTAAAAGGTTATGCAACTCATGAAAGGGAGTTATTTGAAAAAGTTACCCAGGCCAGGGCTTCTGCAATGGGGGCTACCGGACTCA
Source organism: uncultured Candidatus Saccharibacteria bacterium (assembly GCA_964567205.1). Classification (GTDB taxonomy): domain Bacteria; phylum Patescibacteriota; class Minisyncoccia; order Minisyncoccales; family Staskawiczbacteraceae; genus XYD1-FULL-39-28. The sequence continues at coordinate 3,053 of CAZMKW010000037.1, forward strand.
AGGATAAAGCAGTGGCAGAAAATACGCTTTCCGGAACCTTAAAAAGTTTGTTCGCGGTAGCCGAAAATTACCCCGAGCTAAAAGCTTCTCAGAATTTTTTAGCTTTGCAAAACGAATTAACAGATACAGAAGACAAAATTCAGGCGGCCCGCAGGTTCTATAATACAAATGTCAGAGATTTAAATATCAAAGTGGAAA
>CAZMKW010000038.1:0-3225 GCA_964567205.1 uncultured Candidatus Saccharibacteria bacterium
TTTGAAATTTGAAATTTGAATTCAATATTTTAATATTTAAATAATTCAAATTGATTTCAAATTGTAAATTGTAAATTAAAAATTTGGGAATTATTCTAATATTGCTAATATGTCGCTTTCTGAGGCGATTAAATATTCTTTGCCGTCAACCTTTATTTCATTTGGACCATATTTTGTGAACAGAACTTTATCTCCGGGTTTTACCGACATCATAATTATTTTTCCATCATCTGTTTTTTTGCCGGGTCCCACTGCAATTACTTTTCCTTCCTCTGATTTCTCCTTTGAGGCTGTATCAGGCAAAAAAATCCCGCCCCTGGTTTTTTCGTCTTCTTTAATCGGTTCTATTAAAATATGATCTCCTAATGGTTTGATTGTCATAAGTTTTATTTTAAAAATAATTTTTAAGTATAATGTAATTTAATCGATTAAAGAACAGTTGTCAACAATTTATTTTAGATATTGACCTGTATAAGATTTTTTAACTTTTGCAATGTCTTTTGGAGTGCCCTCGGCTACAATTTCTCCCCCCTTATCTCCGCCCTCTGGGCCTAAATCTATCACCCATTCAGAATTTTTTATCAAATCTAAATTATGTTCTATAACAAGAACTGTATTCCCTTTTTCAACTAATCCTCCCAAAACAGAAACCAGTTTTTTAACGTCATCAAAATGCAATCCGGTTGTTGGCTCGTCTAAAATATATAATGTTCTGCCAGTACCCTTGCGCGAAAGCTCTGTAGCTAATTTTACTCTTTGCGCTTCTCCGCCAGAAAGTGAAGTAGCCGCCTGCCCAAGCTCAACGTATGAAAGCCCGACCTCTTTTAAGGTTTTTAATTTTTCGTGAAGCCCGGGAACATTTTTGAAAAACTCCATTGATTCCTCAACGTTCATTTCCAAAACTTCTGCAATATTTTTATCTTTATAGGTAATTTCCAAAACTTCTTTGTTATATCTTTTTCCGTGGCATTCTTCACACTCAACATAAATGTCGGGCAAAAAATACATTTCAACTTTTTTCTGACCCTGTCCTTCGCAAGCCTCACACCTTCCGCCCTTAACATTAAAACTAAATCTACCTGCTGAATATCCGCGGACCCTTGCCTCTTTTGTTTTTGTAAAAATATCTCTTATATGAGAAAACGCTCCCGTATATGTTGCAGGGTTTGACCTTGGAGTCCTTCCTATGGGCGACTGGTCAACCAAAACAACTTTGTTTACATTTTCAGTTCCCAAAATTTCTTTATGTTTTCCCGGCTCGTCTTTTGCCCTGTAAAACTTTTTCAACAAAGACTTTGCCAAAATATCATTAACCAAAGACGATTTTCCCGAACCCGAAACTCCCGTCACGCAAACAAATTCGCCCAGAGGTATTTTTACATCAATATTTTTTAAATTGTGTTCTTCTGCGCCTTTGATTTCTAAAAACTTCTGGTCTTTTTCCCGCCCCTTTGGGGCGAGGCTCGCCCGCCCTTTGGGCGGGGCGGCTACTTTTTTCCTTCCAGACAAATAATCACCGGTTAAAGTATGCGATTTAAGAATTTCTTTGTATGTTCCTTCAAAAACAACTTTTCCACCATGTTTTCCTGCTCCTGGGCCAATATCAACAATCCAGTCAGATGCCTGCATTGTCTGTGGGTCGTGCTCAACCACAACAACGGTATTTCCCAGATCTTTTAATCTTACCAAGGTCTCTATCAATTTGTGCTGATCTCTGGCATGCAACCCAATAGACGGCTCGTCTAATATATATAGAACGCCCGACAATTTGGAACCTATTTGCGTTGCTAATCTTATTCTCTGCTCTTCTCCGCCAGCTAACGTCCCCGCTTTTCTGGATAAGGTTAAATAGGAAAGCCCAACATCTGTTAAAAATTGCGTCCTATCAATTATTTCTTTTAAAATTGGGGCACATACTTTCAGCTCGCCTGCACTTAATTTCTCTCCGCCGGAGGCGGATCCGCCCAAGGCGGAAAAAAATTCTTTTACTTTATCAGTTGGCATATCAACAATTTTATCAATTGATAAATCGCCAACAGTTACAGCTAAAACTTCCTGTTTTAATCTTTTACCTTGGCATTTTGGACAAACCTTCACCACCATATATTGCTCAATTTCCTGGCGCGTCCAATCAGAATCTGTTTCGTGATATCTTCTTTCTAAGTTTGCCATTACGCCCTCGAAATCTCCATCTCCTTTTAAAATGATATCAACAATCTTTTTGGGCAAGTCTCCAATTTCTTCATCTAAAGAAAATTTATATTTTTCCGCCAAACCAGAAAGTATTGAATAATAATATCCCTGTCTGCCAACTTTGTGGGAAGCGCGAGACCACGGCCAAATTGCGCCCTCGGATAAGGTTAACCTTTTATTTGGAATTACCAATTCGGGGTCAACTTCCAGTTTTTCACCAAGTCCGGTGCATTCCGGGCAAGCGCCATAAGGATTATTGAAAGAAAATAGTCTTGGCTCCAATTCCGGCAAGGAAACCCCGCACTTTTCGCAGGCAAAATGCTCAGAGAAAATTAAATCATTTTCCCTATCATTTTTCTGTCCAATAATTACAATTCCTTTACCAAGCCTTAATGCTATTTCCAAGGAATCAACTAAACGAGACCTATCAATCTCCTTGCCCAATATGAGTCTATCAACCACAACTTCAATATCATGCTTTTTTTGTTTATCTAACTGCTTTTCTAAAGATTCTTCCACTTGAAAAATCACTCCATCAATTCTTACCCTCACAAATCCTCCTCTTTGAATTTCTTCCAAAACGCCCTGATGTTCTCCTTTTTTAGAACGGATAACCGGTCCCAAAATAGTAAGCTCAATATTTTTTGGTAATTTTAGAACCTGGTCAACAATTTGGTCTATGGTTTGTCGTGAAATTAACTTTCCACAATTAGGGCAGTGGGGCTTTCCAATTCTTGCATACAAAAGTCGCAGATAATCGTAAATTTCTGTTATTGTTCCCACGGTAGATCGCGGGTTGTGAGTTGATTTTCTTTGATCAATTGAAATTGCCGGAGAAATTCCTTCTATCTTATCAACATCGGGCTTATCCATAACTCCCAAAAACTGCCTGGCATAAGCTGATAAAGATTCTACGTATCTTCTCTGTCCTTCTGCATACAAAGTATCAAAAGCCAAAGATGACTTCCCCGAACCGGAAAGCCCGGTAATTACAATCAACTTATTCTTCGGCAAGTCCAAATCAATATTTTT
>CAZMKW010000039.1:0-3166 GCA_964567205.1 uncultured Candidatus Saccharibacteria bacterium
CCTAATTTATCTATATAAGGCATGTTGTTCATATGCCTTTTTATTTTCAAAACCATTGCCTCATACTCTTCTTTCGTGTATTGCTTATTTAAAATACAATACTGCCCATTCTGCATGCCCGCACACCCAAAGAGATCAGAAGAGTTATGGCAATAAATGCAATATTCCATATTTAAAGCATTATCCCAACATTCTACGGAAAATTTAACATTCGAGGCCCCCCAGCCACAAATAGCAGATTCATAAATTTGTTCGGCATTGCATCCGCCAAGTGATAAATCGTAGCAATCTTTTGAGCTGGGCACCTGGGAATATTGCACATAGCGTAAATTTTCGCTTTCACGTATAAGATAGCTATCTAAAATATTTTTAGAATGCGTTACAAACTCTCCCGACACATTTTGATTTTTTATCCCCTGCATAAATTTATTAGGAAACTTAAGCCAAAATTCTTTAGCTTTTTTATTTATATTAACGAGATTTTTCCAGGAGGTAAAATCAAACTCTTTTAATTTGGCTTGATATTCTTCTTTCGTATATTGCTCATTAAAAATGCAATAATTTTTTGTGCGGAGGTTTACACAACCAATACAATTATTACAGCCTCGGCAATCTTTAGAAAACCAAACGTCAGTACAATCTTCGCAACGGGAAGAAAAATGTGTTTGATGACAATTTGTTAGCCAAAAAGAATAATAACACCTCTCGCACCCTTGAATGTGAGAATTATCATAACAAAATTGACATCGGTCCACACCGTTTCCATATCCGCTGTCTTCTACAAAATTAGAATTAAAAAGAAGGTAGCAATTTTTAAGATCGCTGGCGTTATCGGAGTACTCGCTGTTGATTATTCTGATTCTACTACCAGCTGGCCTTGGGACCTTTTTGTCTAATTCAAAAAGTTGAGATAAAAACGGACGCGTAAAATCCACTTCTTGTCCATAAGCAAACGGATCATATCCGCCTCTCCACTCATCATTACCATAAATAACATATCCTGCTTCCGGAGGATAAAGAGTAAAAAAATTTTTGCCGGTTAAAGCGCTTTTGCCCCGAAATAACTTGCGCTCATTGCGCCATATAAATCTACGACGAAATCTGCACTCCGGACACCATGTTGGCGCGGGAACTTTCATTTTCTCATAAAACGCAAAATCATCGGGCTCGATAACGAAGTCTTTTTTGCAATTTTGACAAATCTTGGCTTGAGAATCTATCATAATATTTATGCGACTTCGTTATTGTAGCAACTTTCGCAGTAAACTATTTCCGGCCGGTCGGGAGAATAAGAAGTTTTTATATCCTTGCCACACTTGGCGCATTGGCGATCCCATAACTTAAACGGATTACGTTGGCTTAATCTGTGGTAGTGCCTACAATTAGAACATAGCCTTGGCAAGGCAAGATTCATTTTTTTATAAAACTCAAGCTCAAAAGGAGTAATTTTAAATGCTCCCATACACTGCTCGTTGCATTTGCCTTCATGTTCGCACGCTATTACTTGGTTCAAAATATCATCAGAAACATCTTTTATATGGTCCGGCAAATCCGCGGGTTGAAGAGTAATTTTATACTGTTTTGTATCTGGCTCTCTCCAATTATATCCGGCCTCTAAAATTGCTGATTTATTTTTCGGATAATATTCCTGAGCGATGGTCTCGTTATAAGCAAATAAAGAAAGTTCTGTTGGGAAAAATTCACCGTACTTGTATACTCTGCCCCTTTTGTCTAAGTATGGCATATCATTCATGTGCTCGATAATTTTCGGGACAAGAGTCTCATACTCTTCTTTAGTATATTGTTTATTTAGAATACAGTACTGTTTACTACGAAGTCCAACGCAACCAAAAAGATCTTTAGAATTTTGACAGGCATAAGTGTAGTTTACGTTCTGACATGAATGAGTAAAAACAGAAAAAAGATTACGCGTGGCTTCCTTTCCGGTGTCGATAATCTCATAAGAATTACTTAAATTTGCTCCAAATCCAAAACCATCATAGACATCCCGCGTGTGATCCCAGCCATGTATAACATATCTACAATCTTCAAGGCCACCATATATATCGAACCCCATATACACATTTTTAGAGTTGAAAATAGTGTCCCCAACAGAATTCAATGATTTATGAATAAGCCCGTAGCGTCGAGGATATTGTTTTATAAATTCTGCAAACTTTTTTCTAAATTCAGTTAATCCTTTATAGCTTCCAAAATCATATTTGGCGCGTTCTTTTGCATATTCTTCTTTGGTATATTGCTGGTTAAAAATGCAATTTGATTTGTTGCGCATATTTATGCATCCCAGAGAATCTATCATATTTTTACAAGCATAAAGAAAGGCGCAATTAACACTTTCATCGCTGTCATACGAGAAAAAAACTCGGTTTAAACTTCCGCATTTGGTATCGTCATAACATTGTGTAGAAAGATTAGCCACAAGTAGGTCAAAAGAATTTTTTGAACCCACAATTCTGGAGCAATACGTTAAATCTTCAACTTCAAAAGATGCATACACAAGATAACAATTTTTAACGTAGGCGTTGTGGTTACCATATTCAGAATTTACCGTATTAGAATTTGCAAGATTAGGGAGGGGAGTTTTTTCCATTAACTCTCTAAACTGCTCGAAAAATGGTTTTGAAAAATCGTAATCTCGTCCAGACTTAAGCTGGTCCCATTTATCAGACCACCAATAGTCTCTTTCATAAACAACAAGGGGCTGTTCTGGGGCGAACATGGTAATAATATCTTTTCCGGTAGCATCGCATTTTCTGTGGTAAAGAGTTCGCTCGTTTCTCCAGGTCATTCGCCTTACAGTTCTACATTCAGGGCAAAATGTTGGTGGTGGCACCTTCATCTTCTCGTAGAAATCAAAATCCTCGGGCTCTATTATAAAGTCTTTTTTACAATTCTGGCATGCTTTTGTTTGGTTTTCCATATTATTTAATAACTTTTTAGGTACGGTTTTTTGCCGTTCGGCAAAAAACCGTACTCGCCCCCTACGCTACTTCTGCATTATAACACTGCTCGCAATAAATAATTTCTGGACGGTCAGGAGAATAAGATGTTTCGAATTCATTAGTACATCCTGGCTTCATACATTTTCTATGCCAGAGTTTAAGTGAGTTCATTTTGTTTCTTCTATTCATATAACGGCAATTAA
>CAZMKW010000040.1:0-3097 GCA_964567205.1 uncultured Candidatus Saccharibacteria bacterium
AAGGTGGTACCGCGAGATAATCCTCGTCCTTTGCGCATAATTTAGTTATGCCTAGGGGACGGGGATTTTTTATTGCACCATTACAACAAGTTCAACAAGAAAGGAACGCGAGAGATGAAAAGAAATCAGAAGGTTTTAATTGTTTGTAGGTGCGGTCGTCAGCTGGAAGGAAAATTCTGGATTGTACCTATTATGAGTTTAAGAAAATGGGTTACCATATTGGCTCGAAGGGCATCCAACCGGGACCTTAGTGTGAAAATTGAGAAGTGTCCCTTCTGTACGGGTCGGTTAGAAGAAGCCCATAGACCCATAATTACTGGGGCCTGGTAGGAGGCAACCATGAGGAGTAAGAAAGTAAAACTACCAAAAAATAATCCGTTAAAGAAGTGCCCAAGATGTGGGGTAAAACTTCCTATGCAGAAAATTCGCAAAGGAATTTTGGATGGCAAACCCTACCTTGCGAATAATTTTTGTCCAGCGAGCGTATCAAAGAATGAAATAATTTACCTTTGTATGAAGTGCAAATTGGTAGATAATGCGTCTCGTCGAGGCGAAGCAATGTGGTCGCGATAGTAATGGTCCCGAGGGTGGCAACCCCAATATGCAACATAGAGAGGCTCTGCGAAAGCATCCTCTTTTTTATTTATTAAAAAGATAATTTTTGTGAACACCTCAGACTGGTCTGAGGTGTTCACAGTGTCATAAAAACCTGGGTTGGTGCCTGGGTTTTGTTTTATGGTATAATTAAAAAAATATTATCAATTATAATGGTAGCAGAAATTATATTCTCTATTATATTTATGATCCTTGCCACTGTTGGAGTAGCGGAATTTTTTATTTTTCTAAAAAACAAAAAAACCACGAAAAGTTTAATTGAGAGGGAAGAAGACGCTAAGTATAAAATGTATGAAATAGCAATTTTAAATGAGCTTAGCGACAAGATGGGGTATTCTTTAGAAATACAAAATGTTATAGAAATTATTATCAAGTTTCTACCAAATTTAATAGACTACAATACGGTGTCGTATATACTGCCCGTTCCGGAAAAAGCAATTTTTAGAGTTTACTGTAATAAACCGGTTTCCCATAAGTTTATAGATGATCTCAGGGGAAAAATGCTGGATTCTATGGCCGATCTTTTAAGGGCCGGTCTTAAAAATTTGAAGATAGAAGAAACCCTATGGGGGTCAGTGTCAGACAGTGGGACAGATGAACTTGTAGGATCTTTTTTTAGTATTCCGTTGGTGATATCTGGAAAGGTTGAAGGATTATTGGCTATTGCTGACACAAGAGATAATTTTTATAAGGAGAAAGAAGTGGCAATTTTAAATAAAATAGTGCAAGGTGCCGTAAAGACGCTTGATCGTTTGAGGTGGGTTATTGAGTCAGAGAACAGTAAATTAAATGCGATGGTGTCCAGTATGACAGACGGAGTAATTATGACAGATGCATATTTTAAAATTCTTGTCGCAAATACTGTCGCCAAAAAAGCCACGGGGCTTGAGAATAAAACAGATCTGTCTGTGTCGGATTTTACAAATGGCCTTGGTGGAAAAATTGATTTGAAAGATAAAATTGAAGAAAGCGTCCGTTTGGATAAAATTTTTGTTTCAGATGAAGTTTCTTTAAAAAGTGGTTTTTTTAGAATTATAGTCGCTCCGGTTAAAGATAAATGGAAATTGTTAGGTTCAGTTATTATTTTTCAGGATATAACTCGCGAGAAAGAGTTGCAAAAAATTAAAGACGATTTTACATCAATGATAGTGCACGAACTCCGTTCTCCTTTAGACTCAATCAAAAAAATAACGGCATTGATGAGGTCCTCAGAAGTTAAAAAAACAAAACGATTAGAATGTTTTCAGATGATATATACCAGTTCCTCTGACATGCTAGAGCTTATCAGCAATCTTTTGAACGTAGCTAAAATTGAAGCTGGAAAGTTTGAGTTAAGAAAACAGCCCTCGGATATAAAAAAAATTATCGAAAGCCGTATCTCATTTTTTGATATAACCGCAAAAGATGCTAAATTAAAATTAGCAAGCTGTTTTGGAAAAGACCTACCAAATAATATTGAGTTTGATCCTAACACTATTTCCCAAGTATTAAACAATCTTATTTCTAACGCCATAAAATTTACAAAAGAAGGTGGAAATGTAACCGTGCAGGCCATATTGCATAAAGCAGGAGAAAGTCTTGCAAAAGAGGCAAAAGAGTTTGGATTGGATTGGTTTATAAAAAAAGATATTTCTGGCATTCCTGAATCTTTGCTGGTTGCTGTTACAGATAACGGCGCAGGCATAGCTCCAGACCAAGTAGATAAACTTTTTAATAAATTTGTTCAGGCTAAAAATACTTTTATTGAAAAGGGCGGAACGGGTTTGGGCTTGGCCATAACTAAGAGTATTATTGAGTCGCACGGAGGAATAGTTGGAGTAGAGTCGGTTGAGGGGCAAGGATCAACGTTTTATTTTACCCTGCCAACAAATTAGTAAAATTTTTAATATAAAAACATGACAAATACAAAGAAAAAAATTCTTATTGTAGAAGACTCAGAAAGTTATCTTTTTATTCTTTCGGAAACTTTGAGGGGAGAAGGATTTATTGTGAGTACCGCTAAAAATGGAGAGGAAGGTTTAGATGCCGTAAAAAATGATAATCCTGATTTGATTATTTTAGATATAACGATGCCTAAAATGGACGGCATAACCATGTCTAAGAAATTGAAAGAAGCTGGCATAAGCGCACCGATTATATTTTTAACCAACATGAGCGACTTAGAACATATTAACGACGCCATGGAAAACGCAGAAAAATATGTTGATTATATTGTTAAGGCTGACACGAGTGTGGATGATATCGTTGCCAGAATCAAAGAAAAATTAAATCATTAATAGACACAACAGCACAAATAAAGATGAGAGACCCTAGATATATTTGTCTTGGGTTTTTTGTTTGAGCACCTCATTGAAAAATTATACTTTTGTGATATAAATATAGTAATAGGGGCGTGGTGAAATGGTATCATATCGGTCTCCAAAACCGTTGGTCTGGGTTCGATTCCCAGCGCCCCTGCATAACAGAACTTTTAGTGTAAAGT
>CAZMKW010000041.1:0-2979 GCA_964567205.1 uncultured Candidatus Saccharibacteria bacterium
TAGTTATTGTTTGGATTTTAAAACGTTTTGCTTTTAAACCAATTGAAAAAATAATCAAAGAGCGAAAAAGCAAGATAGAAAAAGGAGTCCAAGATGCAGAAAAAGCTTCTTCCGAACTTCAAATGGCAAAACAAACAAGTGAAAATACTGTAATGGAGTCCAGAAGCCAAGCAAACAAAATTATAGCTGAGGCTCAAAAACAGTCAGAAAAGATTATTTCCGAAAGCAAAATAACACAAGAAGAGCAAGCCAAACAGATAATGTCTGATACCGATAAATCAATACAGCAAGAAAAGCAAAAAATGATGGGAGATTTAAAAAATGAGCTAGCTGATTTAGTGATAGCTACAACAAAAAAATTCTTGAAAGAAGATATGACAAAGGAAAAACAGGAAGAAATAATTAAGAAGCTGATAAAATGAAGTACAGCGCCCAAGGCTTATCTAAGGCCCTACTAAAGTTAATACAGGAAAATCCTGAAAACCAGCAGGAGATAATTGCAAACTTTATTGATTTTTGCAATAAAAAACGCCTTACTCACCTATTTGGTAGCCTTCTTAAATATATAGAGATAGAAATTAAAAAAGAGAAAGAAGCAGAAACTTTAAAGATTTTCAGCGCCGGAAAATTAGATGAAGAAATAATAGAAAAAATAAGAAAAATGTCAGAAGTTAAATCGGACGCTCCAACTAGTATAATAGAAGAAGAGAGTATCGTCGCCGGATTTGTTGCTTATTACCAAAACAAAATAATTGACGCCAGCTTAGACAACAACTTGCGTCTATTAAAAAATAAATTAATAACATGAGTACTAACAAAATAGTTGAACAACTAAAAAAACAGATAGAAGGGTTTGAGGCTTCTGCAACAACAAGCGAGGTCGGAAAAGTTTTGGAAGTCGGCGACGGTATTTGTCGATTGAGCGGTTTAGATGGCTGCCAATCGGGTGAGATGCTTTTGTTTCCCGATAATGTCTACGGATTGGCGCTTAATTTGGAAGAAGATGTTGTCAGCGCCGTTATCCTTGGAGAATCTAGAAAATTAAAAGAAGGAGACACTGTTAAAAGAACAAAGAAAATTTTGTCTATTCCTGTGGGAGATGGATACATTGGCAGGGTTGTCGACCCATTGGGATCTCCAATAGATGGAAAAGAGAGCATTAAATCAACAGAAAACTATCCCATTGAGAAAATTGCTCCTAGGGTTATAGAAAGAGAGCCTGTAACACAACCCGTACACACAGGAATTAAAGCAATCGATTCTTCTATTCCTATTGGAAGAGGACAAAGAGAATTAATTATCGGCGACAGACAAACGGGAAAAAGCGCGATAGCCATCGACACAATTATCAATCAAAAAAACGAAAACTTAATTTGTATTTATGTTGGCATTGGCCAAAAACAATCTAAAATAGCGAGCCTTGTCGCAAGATTAGAGTCGGCCGGAGCAATGAAATATACAACTGTAGTTTTTGCCGGCGCTTCAGAAGCTGCATCTTTATCATATTTAGCCCCCTACTCTGGCGTAGCTTTGGCAGAATACTTTATGGATCAAGGCAAAGATGTACTGATTATTTACGACGACCTATCAAAACACGCCTGGGCATATAGAGAAATTTCTTTGTTGTTAAGAAGACCACCAGGACGTGAAGCGTATCCTGGAGATATTTTTTATCTACACTCAAGACTTTTAGAAAGAGCTTGCCGAAGAAATAAAGAATCAGGGGGTGGATCTATCACCGCTCTTCCAATTATTGAAACACAAGCAGGAGATGTTTCAGCATACATTCCTACAAATGTTATTTCTATTACAGACGGCCAGATTTTCTTAGACACAAACCTGTTCAACAAAGGAAACAGGCCAGCTATTGATATGGGGCTTTCTGTTTCCCGTGTTGGTTCTTCGGCCCAAATAAAATCAATGAAAAAGGTTGCCGGAAGATTAAAATTAGACTTGGCTCAATTTAGAGAGTTGGAAGCCTTTACTCAATTCGCTAGCGATTTGGATCCTGCAACAAAAAAACAATTAGACAGGGGCGAAAGAATTATAGAAATATTAAAACAACCGCAGTATTCTCCATTACCAATCGCTAACCAAGTATCATCTATTTACGCCATAAACAATGGATATTTTGATGAAACTCCAGTTGAGAAAGTTCAGGAAAAAGAAAAGAGACTTCACAAATTCATGGAACAAAGCAAAAAGCCCCTATTAAAAACCATTAGCGAAGATTGGAATGAAAAAATTGAGGCTGATTTAAAGAAAGCCATGGAAGAATTTAACATTCAGGATAAATAGTAAACCTATATGCCAGGAGCTTCAAAAACAATAAAGAGGAGAATTAAGTCTGTTGGCAACGCCCGCAATATCACAAAAGCCATGGAGCTTGTTGCGGCCGCCAAAATTAAGAGGGCTGTCAATAATTTAATGGCCAGCCGTACCTATGCTAAACATGCCCGTGAACTTTTAGCCGGTTTATCTAGAGAGAGAAACCTAAAGCATCCCTTACTTCTAGCGCCAAAAGGTAAAAAAGAATTACTGATTATAATAGCTTCCAATAGGGGTTTATGCGCAAGCTATAACTCCAATGTTATAAAAGCATCTGTTGAATATATCAAAAAAAATGCAGATAAAGAAATTGACTTTATTGCCGTTGGACGAAAAGCAGAAACTATTATAAGACAATCTAAGGGAAAAGTGGTCGCTAGCTTTTTAAAATTACCCGACGCCCTGTACGCCGACGACATTATCCCCTTGTCTAAAATGGTAATTGATGAGTTTACCAAAAAAAATTACAGCAAAATATCCATAGCTTTCACCGATTTTATTTCTAGTTTAAAATATGAGGCTAGAGTTAGTTCACTTTTACCAATTACAAAAGAAAATTTAACAGAGATATTGGGAGATGACAAAAAAGAGAAACCAAAAACAGCGGAAGCCGTAATGATGTTTGAACCAGACGAAGAAAAATTTTTAGAC
>CAZMKW010000042.1:0-2817 GCA_964567205.1 uncultured Candidatus Saccharibacteria bacterium
TAGCCGCTCGCTTCGCTCGCTTTTCATACGGCCTGCTGGCCGTAAAAATTAAGAACAAGGCAAGCAAAAATTAAATCAAAAAAAAATTTTAGTTAAATCGCTCCGTGGGGTGACGAAGTGTCCCCACGTCGCGAAATAAATCCAGAAAGAAACGGCCGGCAAACTTGTAAAACATTCTTAAATGATTTAAACTTTCATTGGGTATCATGAGGTTCAAGCCTCACCGCTTTTTCCTCGTGGTACCCATTAATACTTGACAAACTATTTTAAAGAACTATAATAGAAGCATTCTTTGAAAATTAAATTATAAATTGTTCGACTGTGTAAAAAGAAAGGATTTTCGGCCGAAAATCTTTTCTGCTTTGGCTTATTTAGCCCTAAGGCAGACAAGAGTTTCAATAAAAGGGTCCATGGTGTTTACACAGCGTGGGCTTTTTTAATTTGGGACGAGAGAAGAAAGACTGGCCTGTGAATCGTACATCTTAAAAAAATAGATAACAAATATTCACAAGATGAAAATATTACGGGCCCGTCTTTCTTCACTAGTCAAGAAGGCTTTGCCTCGCAATAGAAGCAAAGTGTCGGCAAAGGATTGTTTACACCACCGACGGTAAACTGAGCGCTCCTTGAAGCCATTCCAGGCGCTCTGACTTCAGGATAGACCCTGAAGTTAAAGGAGGAGTAAAATATGGCTGGGCTGACTCCGGCTCTAAAATGGAGTGACACGGAGCAAGGAAGAACAAAACTTCTTACTTGTCTTGAATCGTGTCTTGTAGAATAAAAGCCGAAGGCGCGATTTTCATCGCGCTGGAAGGCTTTAATGCTACAAGACACGGAGCAAGATCTTAATTGAGAATCTAAATTAAATTATAATGTCTTTCTTAAAATTTTGGGAAAATTTTTTTTCAAAAATTTTTTGTGGCTCTGGCTCTACCTTCCGACCGCGATTTCAGTAATTTAATTTTAGGGAACAATCAATGTTCATGATATTGATAAAAAAAAGAATAAAAGGTAAAATACCTTTGGGTTTCACCGTTGACTTTTTAAAATCAGATTTTAATTTTAAAACAAACTTCCCGGTTAGTCCCCGGGAAGAAAAGTAAATAAAAACATGATAAATAAAAATCGTTATTTGTATTACAGTATTTTACCTTGTTTGTTATTACTCATTACAATCGGTGTTTATGTTTCCGGTTATAATCCGCCAACCCAGAATCCACCTTTTGGAAATCTTCCTGCTCCAATAAATGCGGGCCCTAATCCACAAAGAAAAGAAGGAAGTTTAACGATTGGAGGAAGTTTAATAGCTGAAGGAATTTTAAAGTTAGGTCAATTTAATACTGCTGATCTTCCGGCAGGAGTTGAAGGTGCTTTGTGTTTTAATACTACTAAAAATATTATACAGATATATACATTAGGTACTTGGAGAGATCTTACTGTTACTAAACTCGGTTTAGGAGAAACATGTAGCTTAGATGGTGATTGTGATTTGGGCCATTGTGTTGATGGAGTTTGTTGTAATGCTTCTTGTGAAGGTACCTGTAATCGTTGCAATGTTGCAGGTTCTCTTGGGTCGTGTATAGCGACACCCTCAGATTGCGCGGGTGGTTGTAGTATCTGCAGTTCAGGTAATTGTATTGCAGATCCTACCAAGTGTACTGGCAACTGTGTTCAATGTACTGGTTCTGGTGCAAACTATAGCTGTTCAGCAAATAATACTTTATGTACTGGCACCTGTAGTTTTTGTAATGGTTCTGGCACAGAATATAGCTGTGCGGGAAGTCATGGTTTTTGTTCAAGTACTACTGGTTCATGCTACTGTTCAGGTAGTGGTACAGTATGGAATTGTCAGTCATGTCCTGACTGTCTTTATGCAACCTGTAGTAATTATATCTGTAGCGCGTCACCACTATCTGTTACCTTTAGTTACAAAGGAAGTTCTGTTACTTATGGAATAGTAAAAAATGCAACTACTGGTAAATGCTGGATGGACCGCAACCTCGGCGCATTGCAAGTAGCCACAGCTTACAATGACGCCAATGCTTACGGCGATCTATTCCAATGGGGAAGATTAGATGATGGTCATCAAACCAGAACAAGTGGTACAACGGCAACTCTTTCAAGCACTGATATCCCCGGTCATAGTAACTTTATAACAGCTGGTGGAAGTCCTTATGATTGGCGTTCTCCTCAAAATAATAACTTATGGCAAGGAGTCAGTGGTATTAACAATCCTTGTCCTAGTGGTTGGAGAATACCGACTTTCGCTGAATTGAATGATGAAAGAGCAAGTTGGAGTCAGCAAAATCTTAATGGCGCTTTTGCCAGTGTCTTAAAATTTACTACAGGAGGCAGCCGGTACTTCTATGGTTCCTTCGAAAGCTGCACTACCTGCGGTAGCTACTGGAGTTCGACTGTGACTGGCAACAACATCCTCTACCTCTACTTTGGCACTACGTACGCCGCGACTACCGATAATTACAGGGCAACGAGCTTTTCCATCCGTTGCGTGCAGGACTGATTTGGCTATGACTATTTTTCGGATTTTTCTTGTCCAACCCTCAACCCTTGGGAAAAATAAAAGCCGTTTTTTTAGCGGCTTTTATATTGGTTCTAAAAAAACGGCCCCACCGTTTTTAGTTTGGGATATTTTTTTTCTCTCGTTGAAAAATTATTTTAAATAGTCACTGAGAAAAAGATTATAGCCATACAAATTTTTACCGATTGCTTTTTCATTCCAAACTTTTTTGGCCGCGTCTGAAAGAAGTTGCCATTGCTGGGCACCCTCTTGGAAAACTTGACGCCAATTTTGTTGAT
>CAZMKW010000043.1:0-2674 GCA_964567205.1 uncultured Candidatus Saccharibacteria bacterium
GTTCTAGGTTTAGGGCGGTTAGTTCGGCAATACGAAGCCCGGTTGAGAAAAAAACTTCTAAAATGGCCCTATCTCGGGTGCTAATATCGTCTTTCGGCTCAACAGAAGCTAAAAGCTTGCTGACTTGGTCTAAGGTGAGGAATTTTATGCTTTTTGAGCCCCTATCTGGCTTTGAGAGGGTTATTTTGTCTGGGGGCAGCGAAAGTACGTCTTTTGCCACAAAGTAGCCTAAAAAGGCCCTTAAAGCGATTAAATAGTAGTTCTGGGTGCCTTTTGACAGTAATTTACGCGTAGCTGGGCTAGGAGTCCTAGAAAGGTATAATCTGTAAGCCCAAATGTGCTCTGAGGTTAGTTGGTGGGGGAGTAAAGAGCTATTTTTAGTCTGATCTAACCAATCAAAAAATTTATGCAGATAATTTTTATAATTCTCCTGAGTATTCTTTCTTAAACCTTTTTCAACTTCACAAAAGTCTAAAAAATCTTGCAGATGTTCCTTTAATGGTTTTAATGAGTTTTGCATTGTTTTATAAGTGGCCTTCCATACAACATCGCTTTACCTACATTTTGCGACGTGCCCTATATCTATAATAAGCCGTCCCCTTGGCCGGTGTCAACCCAGGAAGGCGACCCAAAGTACGTCTTTTATTGACTGGGCGTGGTTTCGGTTGGCTGAGCTGGGCAATCATTATTTTCTCCGGGATGTAATATGCTATCTGCAATTCCCGAAAAATAATTTTGAATATTTTTTTCTGCCGCAGAAATATTTTCTTTTGTATTAATTATGCTATTTATTATTACCTCTCCCCCACTCTTAAGCCCATTTGCTGCTTTTTCCGAAAGGTCAGAAAGACTGGAAACTGTCCAATTTTCCTTGCTGGCTACAGAAGAATTAACGTTTGGCGAGGCATTAGTATTGCTGGAAGAACTATATGCCGATCCAATTAGCTTGTCCGAGGAGTTTGTATAACTTGTGGGCGGATCATTGGTGGAATTAGCGCCGAAAGGGTTTAAATTAAATCCGCCCGACAGAGTGGCACCGATATATTTACCGATGTTAGAAAAAAAGTTTTTAATTATATCTTGCGAATATGATTGCTGACTAAAAAAAACCAGAGTTATGACAATAATTATTAGGATTGTATAGAATATTATTCTTTTATTCATAGCTTTGTCGCACAATAAGATTACGAAAGTATTTTTATTGCGTCTTCTATACGTTTTAAGGTTTTCTCTCGGCCCAAAATATCAGCTATCTCAAATGGGCTTGGAGAAGAGTCTTTGCCTGACAACGCCACGCGCAAAGGCCATAGTAAATAGCCTTTGTTTTTTTCTGGGTATCCTTTTTCTAAATTAAATTTTTCTGATGCAGAAAATAATTCTTTTTCTAAATTTTTAATGTCCCAGGTTTTTATGGTAGATAATATTTGTTCAGAAAACAATAAAGATTCTTTTGTCTCGCTCTCCCCCACTCCCTTCCATTTTAACAAATCTTTTTCGTAGCTTAATTTATTTGTGAAAAAGAAATCTGACAATTCAACAATGTCTGATAATTTTTTCATTCTGGTTTTAGAAATTTCAACGATTTTTTGTAAAGAATTTTGTGATATTTGTCCTACAACCAAAAGCCCCGCTTTTTTTAAATATGGTTCGCAGAGTTCTGTAATTTTTTCTATTGGTTTTTCTCTAATATAAAGTCCGTTCAAAAACTCTAATCTTTGGATGTTAAATATAGCTCCTGCTTTTTGGACTTTTTCTATGGAAAATTCTTTTATTAGTTGTGATAGGGAAAACACTTCTTTTTCGGTTCCCGGATTCCAACCCAGCAAGGCCATAAAATTTATTAAGGCCTCGGGCAAGTATCCGTTATTATGGTAATCAGAAATAGCAACGTCGCCCTGACGCTTCGACATTTTACTTCGATCCGAGTTTAGCATAAGCGGTAGGTGCGCGTAGGTTGGCTGATAAAAATCTAGGGCTTCCTGCAATAGAATTTGTCGCGGAGTATTAGGTAGATGCTCTTCGCCCCTGATTATATGACTAATTTGCATCTCAAAATCATCTATAACAACCGCAAGGTGATACAGCGGGCTTTCTAAGTTTTTTGCTATCACAACATCTCCCAGAAGCCCCACATCAAATTCCACTTCTCCACGAATTAGGTCTTTGAATTTTAATTTTTTATTTTCAACTCTAAATCGTATCACCGAAGGCTTGCCTTCCACCAGATTTTTTTCAACAATTTCTTTTGATAAGTTAGCGCACGTCCCATCGTATTTGGGTGCCAATCCCCTACTCGCCTGCTCTTGTCGCTTGTTTTCAAGTTTTTCTTCGGTGCAAAAACAATAATAAGCTTTATTTTCTTTTAAAAGTTTTTCCAAATATTTTTTGTAAATATCAAGCCTTTGAGTTTGTTTATATGGACCAAATTTTCCGTCTATGTCCGGGCCCTCATCCCATTCAATCCCCAACCATTTTAATTGTTCAATAACTTCGTCGGTCCATCTTTGTTCGGATCTTTCTTTATCGGTGTCTTCAATTCTTAAAACAAACTTACCATTATTTTGTTTTGCAAATAAATAGTTAAAAAGCGCAGTTCGCGCAGTTCCAATATGCGCGGGCCCGGTTGGAGAGGGTGCGATCCTTACTCTTACATTTTTTGGTTTTAATTTTTTTG
>CAZMKW010000044.1:0-2554 GCA_964567205.1 uncultured Candidatus Saccharibacteria bacterium
GGATCTATAAATATATATTCTGTCTCACCAACTTTTGCCTGCCCCAGTTGCTCATAAGCAATTTTTTCTAAGTAATCGGGATTGTCGGCGTTAGCAATTTCGTCTTCCAGCGTTTGACTGCTATTCTTTATGTCTTCAATCTTTTTTTGGTAAGCACTAATTTGAGCTGCCAATTCTTTCTTCTTTTGGTATATTCTAAAATCCGCTACAATAAAAACGAAAATAACTATTAAAAAAGAGACCCCAAGCACCCTGAATAAAAGTTTATCATTAAAAAAGTCGCTATTCCTTTTTTTACTAAAATCTGATACCATTAATTAATATGAACCCCGTTAGAATTCTTGGACAGAAAAAATATTTTTTTCTGTTTTGCGATAACGGGGCATGTTTATAAAAAGGAAAGTCTGCTCGAAATTACTTCGTGTTATATAAGACAGGCTTCTAACGGGGTGAAAAGAAAAAAAATGTTTAAAATTATTTGGACCGTTTTAATCAGCTTGGTCGCAATAAGCACTATTCTATTTTTAATTGCACCTATTCTGGGGTAATTATATCATCAAAAAGCCGCTTTTAAAAGCGGCTTTTTGTATAATTTTATTACGCTAATCCTATACTATTAACTGCGGACTCATAAACGCCCAATACCCTTTTAGCTTCGTCAGCTGATAATTTATAGTCCTGGTCATAAACAATAGAATTTCTTATCTCGTGCGCGCCTAATACGTCTTTTAAAATTGGCTCTATCATTTTACCCGCTTTTTGTATATTCTCTTCAATAGTTTCGCCGTCATATCCTCTTTTATCTAAAACTTCCGCCAAGAAATCGTCCGCATCAATTATGGCCAGCTTGTAATCCGATTCCGCTCCGGATTCAATTCTCTTTTTAATCCTTTCCCATTGTTTCGACATCTCTCTCTGGCCATATGCCTGCCAGGAAAAAAACTCCGTAACATCTTCCAAAAACTTATACTGCAACCACGAAGAATTAATCATAAAATAAATCACAAACACTAGAAAGAACATTGCGCAAAAAACAAAAACCAGCTTTACAGGGAAAAGCATATCCTGTATTTGCGAAGACGAAATAAAATAAATAAAATCCTTAATTCCAAAAAAATTGTACATTGATTCCCAATCCATTACTCTATTTTACCGCGCCCTAAAAAAAATGTAAACATTAGCCCCTATTTTCGTAATAGAAATTTTGGGACCCTTTATCTTTTTAAAATATTAGTATATAATAGACTTGTTTATTTTTCGCACATAGTAAATGGAAGAAAACAAAGACAAAAAATCTGTTTATCAGGAGAGAGAAAAATACCGCCAGAAGGCGTTTTTTATGATGCTAGAGGTTGGAGTAATCCTTGCTATCCCCGCTTTTGTTGCGCTTTTCTTGGGAAAATATTTAGATAACACCAAACAAACAGGAAATACTTACAAAATAATACTGCTTTCTGCTTCCTTTGTTTTATCTTGGGTGATAATTATAAAAAAATATTTAAATCTGGATAAAAAAGTAAAAGAAATAGATAGAAAAATCAAGGAGTTAAAAGAGACAGAAGAAGAAAAATAAAACAATGTCGATAATCCAACTGGCAATAGATAAGCCCACCATAACCTCTGAGACCATATTTAATATATGGAAAATGCCATTTACCAATTCTTTGCTAATGGCTGTTTTAATTACCGCCATTATTGCTTTGATTTCATATTTTATATCAAAAAAATCTAAAATAATGCCGAAGACGGGGCAGATTATTTTCGAATACCTATACGAAGCCATATACGGACTGATAGATCAGATTACGGGCGAAGAAAAAATAACTAAAAAAATTTTCTACTTGGTAGCGGCTCTTTTTATTTTTATCGGGTTTTCTAATTTACTGGGTTTGTTTATCCCATTTTTAGGAAGCTTCACATATAAAGAAGCTTCTATTTTTAGAACGCCGACAACAGATTTTAATGTCACCGTATCTTTAGCCGCCAGCATGGTTATACTAATACAGGCCGCCAGCATTAAAAAATGGGGACTCTTAAAACATTTATCAAATTACTTTAAATTTCACGAAATAATAGGAGGATTTAAAAAGGGATTTTCTTCCGGAATAATGGGCATAGTAAACTTTCTTATAGGGCTTTTAGATATTATTTCTGAATTTGCCAGAATAGTTTCCTTATCAATGCGTTTATTTGGCAACATGTTTGCAGGAGAAATGTTAGCGGTTATATTGCTTGGATTTTTGGCATATATATTACCGGTAGGATGGATGATTATGAATATTTTTTCCGGATTTGTACAAGCAATGGTTTTTGGATCACTGACGGCAGCATACTACAGTTTAGCAGTAAAAGGAGCCGAAGAATAAAAAAATAAAAAATAATAATAAATTAATAAAAAGAACGGCGAAAGGTATTCTCCCTCGCTCTTGGCTCGGGACGAATTCACCTCAATCTGTTCACAAAATTAACATGGCAGCAGAATCAATCGAAGTCGCACGCTTAATAGCCAAGGGCCTTTGCACAATTACAATGGGAGGTTCTGGTATTGGTGAAG